>JAKONL010000099.1 GCA_022701965.1 Burkholderiaceae bacterium
CAGATCATCGGCAGCGCCGATCCGCGCCAGCCGCCCGAGCCCAACCGGGCCGAGCTCGCGCCGCCGCACCAGCCGCGCCTGGTCGACCCGGGCGCGCCCGGCCTCCAGCCGACGCACCTGCTCTCCAACGGGCGCTACACGGTGGCGCTGCGCGCGAGCGGCGCCGGCGTGAGCCGCTGGCGCTCTTTCAACGTCACGCGCTGGCGCGACGATCCGCTGCGCGATGCCTTCGGCACCTTCTTCTACGTGCGCGATGCCGGCACCGACGCACTGACCTCGCTCACCGCCCTGCCCGCGCCCGGCGACGGCTGGCGCTATCGCACGCGCTTCCTCGCCGACCAGGCGCAGTTCGAGGCCGCCGGCGACGGTCTGCAGGCGCGCATCACGGTGCTGATCAGCCCCGAGGACGACACCGAGCTGCGCGCCGTGACGCTGCACAACGTCGGCACGCGGGCCCGCACGCTCGAACTCGTCTCGTATTTCGAGCCGGTGCTGTCCAACCCCAAGGCCGACGAGGCGCATCCGGCCTTCGCCAACCTGTTCGTGGAGACGCACTGGAAGCCGGAGTGGCGCGCGCTGCTGCTGTCGCGCAAGCCGCGCCTGCACGGCGACGCGGTGGCGGCGGCGGCGCACTTCGTGGCCGCGGTGGACGCGCACGTGCTGTCGGTCGGCTGCATGGCCGACCGCCGGGCCTTCATCGGGCGCAACCGCACGCTGGCCGCGCCCGCGCTCGATGCCCAGCCGCTCAACGCCGACGGCGCGCCGATCAGCGGCCTGGACCCGATCGCCTGCCTGCGCGTGCAGCTGCGCATCGAGCCCGGCGCCACGGCGCGCGTGACCTTCGCCACCGCCGCCGGCGAGGACGCCGGGGCGCTCGCGCCGCTGATCGACCGCTACATGCAGCCGATGCACGTCGAGCGCGCGATGCGCATGGCCGCGACGCTGGCCCAGGTGCGGTTGCGCGACCTGAGCATCGACCCGGCGAAGAACCTTGCGCTGCAGGACCTGACGACCATCCTGACCTACACCACGCCGCGCGTGATGACCGACCGCGGACCGATCGACCTGCGCCAGATCTGGCGCTTCGGCATCTCGGGCGACAAGCCCATCGTGCTGGTGCACATCCACTCGATGTCGGGCATGGGGCTGGTCAACACGCTGATGCGCGCGCAGCCGTGGCTCGGCTTCGGCGGCGTCGCCTGCGACCTGGTGGTGCTCAACGGCGAACCGGGTTCCTACCTGATGCCCCTGCAGCGCGAGATCGAGGCGCTGCGCGAGCGCGTCGGCCAGCAGACGCAGAACAGTTTCCCGCGCAACGACGCGGCCGGCTTCTACCTGCTGCGCGACGTCGAGGTCGCGCCCTCGGAGAAGGCGGCGCTGTCGACGCTGGCGCGCGCGGTGTTCACCGCCGACGGCCGCTCGCTCGAAGTGCAGGTCGCGGCCCTGCGCGACGCCGCCGTGCCCGCGGTCGATGCGGCCGCGCCGCCCGCCGTCTCGCCCCCGTTGTCCGCGCCCGCCACGGCGCCCTCGACCAACAAGGCGCTGCTGCCGGCAACGGCGACGCTGCGGCCCGTGCGCGCGCCGCGTGGCGTCTTCGACCCGGCCAGCGGCGAGTTCCGCTTCGATGTCGACGCCAACAGCCGCACGCCCAAGCCGTGGATCAACGTGATCGCCAACGCCTCGTTCGGCTTCCAGGTGTCGGAGGCCGGCACCGGGTACACGTGGGCCGGCAACAGCCGCATGCACCAGCTCACGCCGTGGTCGAACGACCCCGTCCAGGACCCGGCCTTCGAGCACTACCTGCTGCAGGACGTCGAGACGCGCGAGATGCTGCCCCTGACGCCCGCCGCGCAGGCCAGCGAAGGCATCGGCGCGGGGGCCCGGCACCGCGTCCGTCACGGCCAGGGCTACAGCGTCTTCGAATGCCGGCACCGCGGCCTGAGCATGGAGACGACCTTCTTCGCCGATCGCGCCGACCGCATGAAGGTCGTACACGTGCTGGTGCGCAACCACGGCACCTCGCCACGCCGGTTGCGCGCGCTGGCCCTGGTCGAATGGCAGATGGGCGCGGCGCGCGGCGAACGTCGAACGGTGCACAGCTGGAAGCCCGACGACCTGCCGGCCGTCTTCGGCCAGCAGCGCGAGTCGAGCGGCGGTTTCGGCGGCAGCACCGCCTTCGTCGCGCTGGCCGGCCTGGCGGGACCCGCGAACGCCGTCCAGTGGACCTGCGAGCGCAGCGAATTCTTCGGTGCGCGCGGCAGCATCGCCCTGCCCGACACGCTCGGCCGCCGCGCCGGCAGCGGGCTCGACGCCTGCGCCGCGGTCGCCGGCGAATTCACGCTCGAACCCGGGCAGAGCGAACGCTTCAGCTTCCTGCTCGGCCAGGCCGACGACGCGGAGGCTGCGCTGGCGCTCGCGCGCCACTGGCAGCAGCGCGACGTGCCGCAGGCGCTGGCCGAGGCGCGCGGCTTCTGGGACGAGTTGCTCGGCCGCCTCGAGGTGCGCACGCCCGACCCGCTCTTCGACGCGATGGTCAACCGCTGGCTGGTCTACCAGACGCTGGTCTGCCGGCTCTGGTCGAAGGCCGGCTTCTACCAGGCCGGCGGCGCGTTCGGCTTCCGCGACCAGCTGCAGGACGCGATGGCCTTCGCGCTGACCGACCCGGCTCGCCTGCGCGAGCAGATCCTGGTCAACGCGTCGCGCCAGTTCCCGGCCGGCGACGTGCAGCACTGGTGGCACATGCCCGGCGGTGCCGGGGTGCGCACGCATTTCTCCGACGACCTGCTGTGGCTGCCGTACGCGGCGTCGCACTACGTCGAGGTCAGCGGCGACGGCTCGGTGCTCGACGAGCAGATCGCCTTCATCGACGGCCCGGCCATTCCGGCCGGCGCCGAGGACGCCTACTACGCGCCGGAAATCAGCGCGCAGCACGCGAGCGTGTACGAGCACGGCGCCCGCGCCATCGACCACAGCCTCGCGACCGGCGCGCACGGCCTGCCGCTGATGGGCACCGGCGACTGGAACGACGGCATGAACCGCGTCGGCCACGAGGGCCGCGGGGAATCGGTCTGGCTCGCCTGGTTCCTCTGCAGCGTGGTCGAGCGCTACGCGCCCTTCGCGGTCGCCCGCGGCGAACCCGAACGCGCCGAGCGCTGGCAGGCCGCGCGGCGCGGCTGGATCGCCGCCCTGCACGCCTCGGGCTGGGACGGCGCATGGTTCCGTCGCGCCTTCTTCGACAACGGCGCGCCGCTCGGATCGTCGGTCAACGAGGAATGCCGCATCGACCTGATCGCGCAGGCCTGGTCGGTGCTCTCGGGCGCGTCCGACGA
>JAKONL010000104.1 GCA_022701965.1 Burkholderiaceae bacterium
CAGCGCTTCGCCGGGCTGCTGCCGGCGATGACGGTCGACGAGGCGCTGCAGAGCGCGGCCGTGGCGAGCCTTTCGGGCCGCTTCACGCCGGCGCGCTGGCGCTGCCGGCCGACCTGCAGTCCGCACCACACGGCGAGCGCGGTGGCGCTGGTGGGCGGCGGGTCGCCGCCGCGGCCAGGGGAGATCTCGCTCGCGCACCACGGCGTGCTGTTCCTCGACGAGTTCCCCGAGTTCTCGCGCGCCGCGCTCGAAGCGCTGCGCGAGCCGCTGGAGACCGGCACCATCACCATCGCGCGCGCCGCGCGCCGGGCCGAGTTCCCGGCCCGTTTCCAGCTCGTGGCGGCGATGAACCCGTGCCCCTGCGGCTACCTGGGCTCGACCGCCCGCGCGTGCCGCTGCACGCCGGAGCAGGTCGCGCGCTACCAGGGCAAGCTCAGCGGCCCGCTGCTCGACCGCATCGACCTGCACATCGAGGTGCCGGCGATTCCGGCCGACCAGTTGCTCGGCGCCGACGCCGGCCCGCCGGGCGAATCGACCGCCGCGATCCGCGAGCGCGTGGTCGAGGCGCGGGCACGCGCCCTCGCCCGCCAGGCCATGCCCAACCAGGCGCTGCAGGGCGCGGACATCGACCGCCATGCCGCGCTCGAACCCGCGGCGCTGCAGTTCATGCACACCGCGGCCACCAGGCTCGGCTGGTCGGCGCGCAGCACGCACCGCACGCTGAAGGTGGCGCGCACCATCGCCGACCTGGGTGGCGCGCAGGCGGTGCAGGTGCCGCACGTCGCCGAGGCCGTGCAATACCGCCGGGCGCTGCGCGGGGCCGGTTGACGGCGCGCCGGATGCAGAGGGCACCCGGCCGTTGAGCACAATGCGTGCGCCGTCACTTTCCTGGAGCGCCCCGGCGCCGTCGTCCACCCATGCTCGGATTCCTTCCTCCCGTCGTCCGCGGCGCCATCGCCTTCCTGCTGCTGGTCGTCAACACGCTGTTCTGGTGCGCGCTGCTGTTCGCGCTCTCGCTGGTCAAGCTGCTGCTGCCCTTCGCCGCCGTGCGCAGGCGCATCGACCCGGTGCTTAACGCCATCGCGACCGGCTGGGTCACCGGCAACGGCGCCTGGATGCGCCTGACCCAGACCACCGCGTGGGACGTGCGGGGCGTCGATTCGCTCGCCTACCGCGGCTGGTACCTCGTCAACTGCAACCACCAGTCGTGGGTCGACATCTTCGTGCTGCAGCGCACCCTCAACGGCCGCATCCCGCTGCTGAAGTTCTTCCTGAAGCAGGAGCTGATCTACGTGCCGGTGATCGGGCTGGCCTGGTGGGCGCTCGACTTCCCGTTCATGAAGCGCCACGGCAAGGCCGACCTGCGCAAGAACCCCGCGCTGCGCAAGCAGGACCGCGACACCACCCGCCGCGCCTGCGAGAAGTTCGCTCTGGTGCCCACCAGCGTCATGAACTTCGCCGAAGGCACGCGCTTCACCGAACAGAAGCGGGTGTCGCAGTCGTCGCCCTACCGTCACCTGCTCAAGCCGAAGGCTGGCGCGCTGGCGCTCGCGCTCGATGCGATGGGGGAGAAGTTCCAGTCGCTGATCGACGTCACCATCGTCTATCCGGACGGCATCCCGAGCTTCTGGGATTTCCTCTGCGGGCGCACGCCGAGGATCGTGATGCGCGCGCGGCAGGTGGCGATTCCGGCCGAGCTGTCGCAGGGCGACTACGAGGACGATTCGGCCTTCCGCGGCAGCTTCCACCGCTGGCTGGCGCAGATGTGGGAGGAGAAGGATGCGCAGATCGGCGCCATCCTGGCGGAAGCGGCCGCGCGCGACGGCACGGCCGGCCGCAGGTCGTGATCAGCTGGCGTAGTGCTGCCGCTGGCCTTCGACCAGCCGCTTGGCGGCCTGCCAGGTGAGCTGCACGATCTCCGCCGATTCCTCGCTCTCGAACTGTTCGGCGGTCAATGCGCACACCGAAGACGGGGGCATGCGAAGGGCCGCGCCGCCGGCCTGGGCCTGAACCTGGATGCGGCAGGCGAGTTCCAGGAACCAGATCTCGCTGAAGGCGTCGGCCACGGTCGCTCCGGCCACCAGCAGGCCGTGGTTGCGCAGGATCATGGCGTTGCGGCCGCCGAGGTCGGCGACCAGGCGCTCGCGCTCGTCGAGCCCGAGGGCGATGCCCTCGTAGTCGTGATAGGCCAGCCGGCCGTGGAACTTGAGCGCGTGCTGGCTGATCGGCAGCAGGCCGGCTTCCTGCGCCGAGACCGCCGCGCCCGCGGCCGTGTGCGTGTGGATCACCCAGTGCAGGTCCGCCCGCGCGGCATGCACCGCCGAATGGATCGTGAAGCCCGCGCGGTTGACGCGCTGCGACGCGGCATCGCCCGCGTCCCCGTCGACCAGGTGGCCCTCGATGTCGATCTTCACCAGGTCGGAGGCGCGCATCTCGTCGAACAGCACGCCGTAGCGGTTGATCAGGAAATGCGCCTCGGGACCGGGCACGCGCGCGGAGATGTGCGTGTCGATCAGGTCCGTCATGCGGAAGTGGGCGATCAGCCGGTACAGCGCCGCGAGCTCGCAGCGCGTGGTCCACTCGTCGTCGCCGGAACTCATCAGTCGGCGCTGTCGATGATCAGCTTGGGCACCGCGTAATCGGTCAGCGCCCACTTGGCGGCGATCTTCGCGTAGGTGCCGTCGGCGAGGATCTTCGTCATCGCGCCCGACAGTTCCTTGGCCAGCGCCTCGTCCTTGCGCGCCGTGGCCAGGCCGACGTACTGGAAGGTGAAGGGCTTGCCGACCAGCACGTAGGTGTCGGGCTCCTGGCCGAAGATGTAGTTGAGCGTCTCGCCGCCCTGCACCGCCGCGTCGATGCGGCCCTGGCGCAGCTGGGTGCGCGCGTCGGCCGAGCCGTCGGTGCCGACGACGGTGATCGCCGCCTTGCCGGTCTTGGCGCAGTTGTCCTCGCTCCATTTCGCGATCTCCGCCGGGAACGAGGTGCGGCGGCTGGCGCCGACCTTCTTGCCGCACAGCGCGGGCATGCCGGCGAACTCGGCCGCGCGCGCCTTCATCACGTAGAACTGCGGGCCGGTCTTGAGGTAGTCGATGAAGCGCACCGCCTCGCGGCGCGCCGGCAGGTCGGTCATGCCCGAGATGATCATGTCGACCCGGCCGGTGGCCAGCGAGCTCATCATCTGATCGAAGCTGGTCTCCTCCCACTTGACGGTCGTGCCCATCTTCGCGGCCAGCGCCTGGCCCAGGTCGATGTCGAAGCCGACCAGCTGGCCGGTGGCCGGGTCCTTGTATTCGAGCGGCGGGTAGTTCGACACCACCGCCGCGCGCAGCGGAGCGCCCTTGGCGCGTGCCTCCTGCGCATGGGCCACGGGTGCGAGGACGGCGGCAAGCGTCGCGGCCAGGGCGACGGTGCGCAGCGCGGCCGAAGTCGTCGAGCGGAAGAAGTGGTGGGTCATCGGGCGTTCCTTTTGAGATTGAAAGTCGGTCGTCGGATCGGAGAGCGATGTCGCGGCGCCTAGCCGCGCACCGCCGAGATGAATTCCC
>JAKONL010000114.1 GCA_022701965.1 Burkholderiaceae bacterium
CGAAGCCGAACCGGCGCAGCTTGATGGTCGAGACCAGCGGCGGCACCGGCAGCGGCCGGCGTGCCGCCCAGGTCGCCTCGGCGTACTGCCACGACAGTCCGACGAGCGCGCCGAGGTCGGGGGTGCGAAGCCCTTCGCGCGCCGCCAAGGCGGCCCACGCGGCGGCCTGGGCCGGCATCTCGTCGCGCAGCTTCTGGCGCTCCGGGGCGCCCAGCGGCATGGCGAAGTAGTCGGCCAGCCGCTCGAAAAGCGTGGCCCACACCACCACGTCGCCGTTGGCGATGTTGAAGACCTCGCCGTGCGCGCGCGGCTGGTTCCAGGCCCACTCGACGGCTTCGGCGATCAGGCGGGCGTCGGTGCATTCGGTCAGCAGCTCCGTGTGTCCGGGATAGACGAGCGGCCGGCCCTGTTCGCGCGCCAGCAGTGCATACGCCGCGAGCGTGGCGACGGGGTTCATCGCGCTGCCGACGGCCACGCCGAGCACGACCTGCGGCCGGAACACGGTCCATGCGAAGCCGCCGGCGCCGGCACGTTCGGCGAGCAGGTCCTGCTGGTCGAAGTAGAAGTTGGCATGGTCGCGGACCGCATCGGTCTCGCGTGCCGGCACGCGCATCGGCCGCCCGGTATGCACGCCGTAGGCCTTGGTCCCCTGCAGCAGGGTGACGTGGGCCAGCCGCGCCGGCGCCAGCGCGTCGAGCGTGTGGCGCAGCATCGCGGTGTTGAGGTCGACGTTCTCCTGCGCGCGCCAGCCCACCAGCAGGTCGGGCTGCTCGTTGAGCGCGGCGTAGACGAGGTGCGTCACGTCGGCGTGGGCGGCGAGGGCATCGCGCGTCGCCGCCGGATCGCGCAGGTCGGCCGAGATCCAGGTCGCGCCGGGCGCGAAGTCGGGCGCCCGGCGCGCGAGCGCCACCACCTCGGTGTCCGCCCGATCGGAGAAGCGCTCGACCGCGGCGCGCCCGACCACGCCCAGGGCGCCGACGACGAGCACTTTCCGGCGTTGCTGCCCGTGCATGCTCAGCCTTCCGTGACCAGCACGACCTTGCCCTGCACCCGGCGTCCCGTCAGGGCGTCGAGCGCCTCGGCCGCACGGTCGAGCGGATAGCGGGCCGACACGTGCGGCCGCAGCTTGCCCTCGGCGGCCCACTGCGCGATTTCGTCCAGGTTGGCGCGGTTGCGCTCGGGCTCGTTGCGCATGAAGCCGCCCCAGAACACGCCGACCACCGAGCAGCCCTTGAGGAGCGGCAGGTTCAGCGGCAGGCTGGGGATGGTTCCGGCCGCGAAGCCGACGACCAGGAAGCGGCCGTTCCACGCCATGCTGCGCAGCGCGGGCTCGCTGAAGCCGCCGCCCACGGGGTCGTAGACCACGTCCACGCCCCGGCCGTCCGTCAGCTCCCTGAGGCGTACGCGCAGGTCTTCGGCGGCGTAGTCGATCGTCTCGTCGGCGCCGTGCGCGCGGCAGACGGCGAGCTTCTCGGCGCTCGACGCGGCGGCGATCACGCGCGCGCCCATCAGCTTGCCGAGCTCGACCGCCGCCAGCCCGACGCCGCCGGCGGCACCCAGCACCAGCAGCGTCTCGCCCGCGCGCAGTTGCGCACGGTCCTTCAGCGCATGGTGCGATGTGCCGTAGGTCAGCACGAAGGCCGCCGCGCTCTCGAAGTCCATCCCGTCGGGGATCGCGAGGGTCCGCGACGCATCGGCGACCACTTCCTCGGCATAGCCGCCGAAGGTCGTCGCCGCGATGACGCGGTCGCCGGCGCGGAAGGCGGTCACGCCGTCACCGGTTTCCTTGACCACGCCCGAGACCTCGCCGCCGGGCGAGAACGGGAAGTCGGGCTTGAACTGGTACTTGCCCTGGATGATCAGCGTGTCCGGGAAATTGACGCCGCAGGCGCGGGTGGAGATCACGAGCTGCCCCGGGCCCGGGCGGGGCGAGGGCACCTCTTCCACGCGCAGCGTCGACGCGGGCCCGAACGCCCGGCAGAGGACGGCCTTCATCGCCCCTGCCACACCGGTGCACGCTTCTCGGCGAAGGCCGCGGAGCCCTCCCGCGCGTCGGCGGAGCCGAAAATGTGGTCGGTCACCTCGGCCTGCTTCGACCACATCTCCTGGGCCGACCAGTCGCGCGACTCGACGACCACCCGCTTGCTTGCCGCGACCGACAGCGGTCCGTTGGACGCGATGACGCGGGCCAGCCGGTGCGCCTCCGCCAGCGCCTGCCCGCTCGGCACGAGCCGGTTGACCAACCCGCAGGCGTGGGCTCGCGTTGCCGGGAACATGTCGCCGGTCAGCGCGAGCTCCATCGCGATGCGCGACGGCAGCTGGCGCGGCAGCCGGATCAGCCCGCCGGCCGTCGCGGCCAGGCCCCGCCTGACCTCCGGCAGTCCAAACTGCGCGTCCTCGGCCGCGACGACCAGGTCGCAGGCCAGCACCAGCTCGAAGCCGCCCGCCAGCGCGTAGCCCTCCACGGCGGCGATCAGCGGCTTGCGCGGCGGCCGGGCCGTCAGCCCGCCGAAACCGCGGCCGGAAATGCTGGGGCGCTCGCCGCGCAGGAAGCCCTTGAGGTCCATGCCCGCGCAGAAGGAGCCGCCGGCGCCGGTGAGGATGCCGATGCGCAGGTCCGCGTCGTCGTCGA
>JAKONL010000195.1 GCA_022701965.1 Burkholderiaceae bacterium
CGGCGGACCGAGCGAGGCGAGGACACGGTCGCGGCAGACCGACAGGATCTCGTCGGCCAGCGGCGAATCGTCCGGACAGGCGCGCGACATCACGACGGCACCGACCACGTGAGCCAGCAGGTCGAGCGCATCGGCGCGCCTGCGGACCGCGTCCGCATCGTCCGCAGCGCCGGTCGAACCGTCCCCGGGTTCGAGCGCGGCCAGCAGGCGCTCGATGCCGGCGGCGAAAGTGGCTCGGACCGTGTCCGGCTGGCGCGCGGCGTCCGCGCCCAGCGCGGCCATCGTGCAGCCGGCCGCGCGCGCATCGCGGTGTTCACGCGAGAGGTAATGCCGCACGAACACCTGCATGTCCGCCCCGGCGCTCAGCGCCACGGTCTGCGCGATGCCGCAGGCGGCCGACTCCGCCATCAGGTCGGTCTTGGAGCGGAACTGCTTGTAGAAGCCGCCGTGGGTGAACCCGGCGGCGGCCATCAGGTCGGCGACGCCGACGCCGTCGTAGCCGCGTTCCCGAAACAGGGTGGACGCCGTCTCGACCACGCGGCTCCGGTTGGCCTGTGCCTTTGCCTTGGTGACCTTCATCGTTCCTTCGAGGTGAGTGGATGCCTGTCGAAGACACCACTATACATTGATGTCGTTCATCATCAAAGCATTGACTTTTTAGATGTTGTTCGTAATCATTGGGCTGATTCCCACTCACGGAAGTCGAACGACATGACCCGAGAAACGCTTTTCGAACCCTATGACCTGGGCGGCCTGACGCTCGCCAATCGCATCGTCATGGCACCGCTGACCCGCAACCGGGCCGGCGCCGGATTGGTACCCGGCGAGTGGGCCGCGACCTACTACGCCCAGCGCGCGTCGGCGGGCCTGGTCATCACCGAGGCCACCCAGGTCTCGGCCCAGGCCCAGGGCTACCAGGACACTCCCGGCCTGTACACGCCTGGACAGATCGCCGGCTGGCGCCAGGTCACGGACGCGGTGCATGCCGCGGGCGGACGCATCTTCGTGCAGCTCTGGCACGTGGGCCGCGTCTCGCATGTCGACGTCCAGCCGGGTGGTGCGGCGCCGGTCGCGCCCTCGGCGATCCGGGCGGCGACGAAAGTCTTCGTCGACGACGCCTTCGTCGACGCGTCCGAGCCACGCGCCCTGGAAATCGACGAATTGCCGCGCATCGTGGACGACTTCCGCCAGGCCGCGGCCAATGCCGTCGCCGCCGGCTTCGACGGCGTCGAGATCCATGGCGCCAACGGCTACCTGCTGGAACAGTTCATCAAGGACGGCGCCAACCAGCGCACGGACGCCTATGGCGGCTCGGTGGAGAACCGCGCGCGCCTGCTGCTGGAGGTCGTCGCGGCCGTGACCGGGGAAATCGGTGCCGACCGCACCGGCGTGCGCCTCTCGCCGGTGTCGCCGGCGGGTGGCATCTCGTGCAGCGACCCCCAGCCGCAGTTCGACCACATCGCCGAGCGGCTGAGCAGCCTGGGCGTGGTCTACCTGCACGTGGTCGAAGGCGCGACGGGCGGCCCGCGCGATATCGCCGCGTTCGACTACGGATCGCTGCGCCGTCGCTTCAAGCGGACTTACCTGGCCAACAACGGCTACGACCTGGACCTGGCCGTCACCCGGTTGAGCGAGGACCGTGCCGACCTGTTCGCCTTCGGCCGTCCGTTCATCGGCAACCCCGACCTGGTCGAGCGCCTGCGCACCGGCGCGCCGCTGGCGCCGCTCGATCCGGCCACGCTCTATGGCGGCGGTGCCAAGGGCTACGTCGACTACCCGAGCCTCGCCGGCTGAGCGCCCGCCCGCGCTGCGCCGCCACGACCATCGAACCGAACAGGAAACCTGCCATGACCATGAAACCGACCGTCCTCATCACAGGTGCCTCCAGCGGCATCGGCGCCGTCTATGCCGAGCGCTTCGCGCGCCGTGGCCACGACCTCGTGCTCGTCGCGCGCGACGAGGCTCGCCTGGAGACCCTGGCCTCGCGCCTGCGCGACGACAGCGGCGTGACCGTCGAGGTGCTGCGGGCCGACCTGACCCAGTCCGCCGACACCGCCGCCGTCGAGACCCGGTTGCGCGATGACGCCCGCATCGGAATCCTCATCAACAACGCCGGCATGGCGCAGTCCGGCGGCTTCGCGCAGCAGACCGCGCAGGACATCGAGCGCCTGATCGCGCTCAACACCACGGCGCCGACACGGCTGGCCGCTGCCGTGGCACCGCGTTTCGCGGCGGCCGGCGCCGGCGCGATCGTCAACATCGGCTCGGTCGTGGGCCTGGCGCCGGAGTACGGCATGTCGATCTACGGTGCCACCAAGGCCTTCGTGCTCTTCCTGTCGCAGGGCCTCGACCTGGAACTGTCGGCCAGGGGCGTCTACGTGCAGGCGGTGCTGCCCGCCGGCACGCGCACCGAGATCTGGGAGCGTGCCGGCATCGATGTCGACACGATGACCGATCTGATGGACGTCGGCGAACTCGTCGATGCGGCCCTGGTCGGTTTCGACCGTCGCGAAAGGGTCACCATTCCGCCGCTGCACGTGGCCGGACGCTGGGAAGCGCTCGACGGCGCGCGACAGGGCCTGCTGTCGGACATCCGGCAGGCCCACGCCGCCGAGCGCTATCAACCGCAGCCTGATCGGAGCCCGTCTTGTCGACGCACAGCGCCATGACCGATGCCCATGCCGGCACGTTCACAGGCGTCGTGGAGGTCGACGGCACGCGATGCGCCTGTCGTCGCTGGGGCTGTGTCGATGCCTCGCAGCCACCCCTGCCGGTGCTGCGGCACTTCCGCGGAGGCATGGACCACTGGGACCCGCTGATGACCGACGACTTTGCCGAAGGCCGCGAGGTCATCCTCTGCGACCGTCGCGGCATCGCGTCGTCCGGTGGACAGCCTCGCACCGGCATTGAGGACATGGCCGACGACGCGGCGGCGTGCGTCGATCACCCGATCCACTTTCCAAGGACCTTGGTCATGCTCAAGTTCAGGTTCCTGCCATGGGCGTTCAATCCAGCTCGCGAGGCGACGGATCTGGCGCAACCCCGATCGCGCGCGTTGCGTCGCGGCCAAGGACAGCCAGGCAGCGTTCCTCAGGGGCCTGGGCAGCAAGGACCTGGTCATCAGCGGCGATTTCCAGGAAGTGATGTGGTTCCAGGGCCTCACCGCCTTCCTGCAACCTGCCAAGGTCGT
>JAKONL010000212.1 GCA_022701965.1 Burkholderiaceae bacterium
GGGTTCTTGAGCCAGGCTTCCTGCGCGGCGATGCGGCGCGCCAGAGTGCGTGCGTCGGCATAGCCCTCGGCGATCATCCAGCGCATCAGGGTGATGTTGCTGTTGATGTATTCGATGATCGGCGCCTTGTTCAGGTGCACGGTGCAGCCCGCGGCCGAGCGTTCGGCCGAGGCGTCGCTGAGCTCGAAGGCCTGTTCGACCTTCAGATCGGGCAGTCCTTCGATCTCGAGGATGCGACCCGAGAACACGTTGACCTTGCCCTGCTTGGCGACCGTCAGCAGGCCCTGCTTGATCGCGTACAGCGGGATCGCGTTGACCAGGTCGCGCAGCGTGACGCCCGGCTGCATCGTGCCCTTGCAGCGCACGAGCACGGATTCGGGCATGTCCAGCGGCATCACGCCCGTGGCGGCCGCGAAGGCGACCAGGCCGGAGCCCGCGGGAAAGCTGATGCCGATCGGGAAGCGCGTGTGGCTGTCGCCGCCGGTGCCGACGGTGTCGGGCGTGAGCAGGCGGTTGAGCCAGCTGTGGATCACGCCGTCGCCCGGACGCAGCGAGACGCCACCGCGCGTGGCCATGAAGTCGGGCAGCTCGTGGTGCATCTTCACGTCGACCTTCTTGGGATAGGCCGCCGTGTGGCAGAACGACTGCATGACGAGATCGGCACTGAAGCCCAGGCAGGCCAGGTCCTTGAGTTCGTCGCGCGTCATCGGGCCGGTGGTGTCCTGCGAGCCGACCGAGGTCATCTTGGGTTCGCAGTAGGTGCCGGGTCGAACGCCCTGCCCTTCGGGCAGTCCGCAGGCGCGGCCGACCATCTTCTGTGCGAGCGAGAAGCCCTTCTTCGTGTCGACCGGGCTGGTCGGCAGGCGGAACAGCGTCGACACCGGCAGGCCCAGCGCCTCGCGCGCCTTGGTCGTCAGGCCACGGCCGACGATCAGCGGGATGCGGCCGCCGGCGCGCACCTCGTCGAACAGCACGTCGCTCTTGACGGTGAATTCCGCGATGACCTTGCCGTCCTTGAGCGCCTTGCCTTCGTAGGGACGCAGCTCGACCACGTCGCCCATCTCCATCTGGCTCACGTCCAGCTCGATCGGCAGCGCGCCCGAGTCTTCCATCGTGTTGTAGAAGATGGGCGCGATCTTGCCGCCCAGGCAGACGCCGCCGAAGCGCTTGTTCGGAACGTACGGGATGTCCTCGCCGGTGAACCACAGCACCGAGTTGGTGGCGCTCTTGCGCGACGAACCCGTGCCGACCACGTCGCCGGCGTAGGCCACCAGATGGCCGCGGGCACGCAGGTCCTCGATGAATTTCACCGGGCCGCGCTTGCCGTCCTCCTCGGGCACGATGCCCGGGCGCGCATTCTTGTGCATCGCCAGCGCGTGCATCGGGATGTCGGGACGCGTGGTCGCGTCGGGCGCGGGCGACAGGTCGTCGGTGTTGATCTCGCCGGCGACCTTGAAGATGCTGACGGTGATGCTTTGCGGCACTTCGGGCCGGCTGGTGAACCACTCGGCATCGGCCCAGCTCTGCAGCACGGCGATCGCGTTGGCATTGCCGGCATCGGCCTTTTCCTTGACATCGTGGAACTGGTCGAACATCAGGAGCGTCTTCTTCAGGCCTTCGGCCGCGACCGCACCGACCTCGGCATCGTCGAGCAGGTCGACCATCGGACTGATGTTGTAGCCCCCGAGCATCGTGCCGAGCAGTTCGGTGGCACGCTCGCGCGACAGAAGCACGGTCTTCTCGGTACCGTGGGCCACGGCGGCAAGATAGCTCGCCTTGACCTTCGCCGCATCGTCCACGCCGGCCGGCACGCGGTAGGTGAGCAGGTCCAGCAGGAATTCGCCGTCTTTCGAGTCCGGCGACATCGCGCTCTTGATGAGTTCGATCACCTGCCCGGTCTGGACGGCGGTGAGCGGAAGCGGCGGAATGCCGAGCGCGGCGCGTTCGGCAACATGGTCAAGGTAGGCTGGCAACATCTTTTTTCTCCGGAAACTGAATCGACGGGAGGGGCACTCACGAAGCGGATGCGGCGCAAGCAAAAGCCGCGCCGCCGTCCGCTCGCGTTCGTCCCTTACTTCTTGGCGGCGCTCGCTGCCGGTGCGTCAGCGCCTTCGAACAGGCTCTTGGGCGGGTTCTTCTTCATCTCTTCGGCAAAGGCCATCTGCGCTGGCGCCATGCATTCGTCGGCAAGGCGCAGGCCTTCCTTCTGGTTCATGAGCATCGACTTGTTGGCGATCTGCAGCCACATCGCGCCGGCACGCGGGTCTTCGAGGCGGATCGCGCCGGTGCGGCTCTCGACCGGATGCATGCGATAGCGCGCACCCTTGGTCGAGACGGTGAAGAAGCCGGGCTTCTTCTCGTCGGGCGTGACGGTCACGTCGGCACCGAGCTCGCACTGGATCTTGCCGGTCTGCACGCGCTGGGCGACGGCCAGGTCGGCCTCGGTCAACGTGATGTCGGTGCTGGTGTCGATCGGGGTGACTTCCTCGACGGCCTTGGCGGCACGGCGCGTCACCTGGGGCTTCTTCTTGGCGGGAGCGGCATTGGCGGCGGTCTTCGTCGCGGGTTTCGCCGCAGGCTTGGCGGCAGCAGCCTTCGGTGCCGGTTTCGCGGCAGCCTTGGCCGCAGGCTTGGCGCCGTCGGCGGTCTGCGCCGACGCTGCGAAAGGCAGCGCGAGGGCCAGGGCGGCGATCAGTACGGTGGTCTTCATCGATGGGTTCCTAGGGTGAGGCGTTTGTCTGTAGGGAAGTGATCGGCAGCGATGCCGGGTTTTCGAGTCGGTGCGAAGGACTTGGTTCGAGGCTTTCACGCGGCGAACCAGACGCGGGCCTCGACCGGCATTTCACGCCCGGTCGCATGCGCCCGTTCGAGCACCTGCCAGAAATGACGGTAGCTGGCGCGGTCGTGCAGCGCGCCGTCGACGCTCACGGGTGCCCACTCGGCGGCCGAGGCGTGCGTCAGGATGCGCGTCGCGACATCGATCTGACGCGCGTCGGGCGCGAAGGCTTCGAGGATCGGGCGGATCTGGCTCGGGTGGATGCTCCACATGCGCGTGTAGCCGAACTCGCGCGCGGCGCGTCCGGCAGCAGCGCGCATGGCGTCCGCGTCGCCGAATTCGGTCACGACGCAGTGCGAGGGCACCTTGCCGAAGGCATGCGCGGCGGAGGCGATCTCCAGCTTGGCCCGCACCACCAGCGGATGCGTGAACTGGCCGGCCGCGCCCATGCCGTCGGCAGGAATCGCGCCGGCATGCGCCGAGACGAAGTCCATCAGGCCGAAGCTGAGCGACTGCACACGCGGATGCGCGGCGATGTCGAAGGCGTTGCGCACGGCGAGCGGCGACTCGACCAGAACGTGCACGGGCAGGCGCGGAGCGCCCGCCTCGTCGATCGCCGAGACGGCGCGCACGACATCGGCGA
>JAKONL010000213.1 GCA_022701965.1 Burkholderiaceae bacterium
GCGACCTTCACCGGCACGGCGCTGTCGAGCGGCGGCGACGCGTCGGTCAAGGCCGGCGGCAACGTGGCCTTCGATGCCGCGCGCAGCACGTCCAGCACGCAGGATTTCGGCGTCGCCGGGTCGCTGGGCGGATCGACGTCGAGCACGACGAAGGGCGGGACCGGTGCTGCGGGCGGCACGGGCTCGACGACCAAGAGCACGGAAGGCTCGGTCGGCCTGTCGGGCAACTACGGCCAGAGCGCCAGCGACACGGCGCAGGGCGCAAGCGTCCGCAGCGGCGGCAACGTCACCATCGGGTCGGGCGGGAACACGACGCTGGAAGGTACGCAGGTGAAGGCCGGTGGTGCCGTCGCGGTAGGCGCCGGCGGGGCGGTGGTGATGAAGGACGCGGTCAGCACATCGAGTTCGATGGAGGTCGGCGGATCGCTGGCCGGTACGGCGTCCAAGGAGAGCACGACGCCCGCGCGACCGGCGACGGGAACACCGACGACGCCGGTGGCGACACCGGCAGCGCCGACACCGACCGGGACAAGTGCTGCGGCGGAGCAGCCCGCGACGACCAAGGAGATCTCCGGGACCGCCAAGTTCCTGATGGACAGCGACCGGACGACCCAGGGCACGACGCTCCAGGGCGGCAACGGGGTGACGATCACCTCGGGTCAGCCGGCGCGCTGACCGCGCCCGCCGAGGCCGTCAGGTCTCGGCGGGCGGTCGATCCTGGCTCAGAGAAACGCCGTCGAGAACCAGGGCACCGCCGCGATCACCACCACGCCGACGAACAGCGCCACGATGTAGCCGACCAGCGGCCGCAGGCCCTCCTGCGGATCGATGCGGCTGACGGCGCACGCCGAGTAGTAGCCGACACCGAACGGCGGCGCGAACAGGCCGATGCCCATCGAGAGGATCACCACCATCGCGTAATGGACCTCGTTGACGCCGACCTGATGCGCGATCGGGAACAGCAGCGGCCCGAACAGCACGATCGCCGGGATGCCTTCGAGCACGCTCCCGAGCACGATGAAGCCGACGATCGACGCGGCCAGGAACGTCCACCTGCCGCCCGGCAGCGCCATCGCCGCCTCGGCCAGGCTGGTCGAGAAGCCCGATTGCGTGAGTGCCCAGGCCATCGCCGTCGCCGATCCGATGATCAGCAGGATCGCGCCCGAGAGCGACACTGTGTCGAGCAGCATCGGCTTCATGCGGCTCCAGTCGAACTCGCGGTAGATCAGCAACCCGACGATCATCGAATAGACGATGCCGATCGTCGACACCTCGGTGGCGGTGGCGATGCCCTCGACCACCGCGAAGCGGATCACGAAAGGCAGCGCGATCGCCGGCAGCGCCGCGAAGACGTGGCGCGCGATCTGTGCCTTGGTGCTGCGCGAGGCGGTGCTCAGGTCCTCGTGGCGGTGCCGGCGCCAGACCACGATGCAGAGGAAGAAGCCGACGACCACCGCCGGCAGCATGCCGCCCGCGAACAGCGCGGTGATCGACACGCCGGTCACCGAACCGACGGTGATCAGCACCAGGCTGGGGGGAATGGTCTCGGTCTGGGCGCCCGTTGCCGAGAGCAGCGCGACCAGTTCGCCGGGCTTGGACCCGCGCTTGCGCATCTCCGGGAACAGCGCCGGCGCGATCGCCGCCATGTCGGCCACCTTGGAGCCGGAGATCCCGGAGACCAGGTACATCGCGCCGATCAGCACGTACGACAGGCCGCCCTTGACATGCCCGAGCATCGCGCCGAGGCAGTTGATCAGTCTGCGCGCCATGCCCGTGACCTCGATCAGCAGGCCCAGGAAGACGAACATCGGCACCGCCAGCAGGATCAGGTGCGACAGGCCCTCGCCCATGCGACCGACCATGACCGACGGCGGCGTCGACGTCGTCAACTCCAGATAGCCCAGCGTCGCCAGCCCGAACGAGAAAGCGATCGGTACGCCGGCGAACACGCAGGCCGCGATCATGACCACGAAGAAGATCACCAGATTGAGATTGCCGAGCGTGGCGAAGACCGGCCGCGCCAGCACCATGGCCGTGGCGATCGCGCCGACGAGCACCGTCGCCGTCAGCACCACCTTCCATTCGGCCGTGACCGCCAGGCGCAGCAGGGCCGCGATCACCATCAGCGCCATGCCCGCCGGCAGCGCGGCGGCGCGCCAGGAACTCGGCAGGTCCAGGCCGGGCATCATCATGAAATGCTCGTCGACCGTGTACTCGTAGGCGGGATGGAGGATGAAGGCGAGGAAGACGATCGACGCGACGATCGCGACGGTCTCCAGCAGTGCCCGGACCGGCGGCGGTGCCATGTTCGCGAAGGTCGACATGCGCATGTGTTCGCCGCGGCGCAGCGCGATGACCGCGCCCAGCATGGCCAGCCAGATGAACATCAGCTGCGCGAGTTCGTCTGACCAGATCAGCGGCGCATGGAAGACGTAGCGCGCGACGATGCCGGCGAAGAGGATGCAGATCTCGCCGATCAGCAGCAGTGCGGCGACGTTCTCGACGAGGCCGAAGAACAGCCGGTCGAGCGTCGCGGCGATCGGCCGGAGCGGCCGCGCCGCCCCGAACTCGGTGGAGGAGGGCGACAGGGCATGCGTGTTCATGACCGCGTCTCGTCAGGCGAGCTTGCCGGTCGCGGCCTCTAGCTGGGCCCAGGCCTCGTCCCCGAACTTGGCCTTCCATTCGGAGTAGAACTTGCCCTGCTGCAGCGCGGCCCGGAATGGCTCGACCGCGGGCTTGTGGAACGCGAGGCCCTTGCCGCCGAGCTCCTGCTGCAGCGTCACGGCGAGCTTCTCGCTGTCGGCGCGCTGGTTCATCGCGCCCATGTCGAAATTCTTCGCCACGATCTCGCGCAGGTTGGCCGGCAGCCCTTCGAAGACGCGCCGGTTGGCCAGCATCCAGTAGCCGTCCCAGACGTGGCCCGTGAGCGCGCAGTTCTTCTGCACTTCATAGATCTTGGCGGACTGGATGATCGGCAGCGGGTTCTCCTGCGCGTCGACCAGCTTGGTCTGCAGCGAGCTGTAGAGCTCGTTGAAGTTGATGCCCGTGGGCGATGCCTTGAGCGTCTTGAAGAGCGAGAGCAGCAGGGGGCTCACGGGCACGCGGATCTTCAGCTCGTTGAGGTCGGCCGGCGTGTTGATCTGCTTGTTGGCCGTGATGTGCCGGAAGCCGTTGTCCCAGATCTTGTCGAACACGTGCAGGTTCGCCTTGACGATGTGGGAGCGCATGAACTTGCCCATCTCGCCGTCCATCGCCTTCCACACCGCCGGGTAGTCCGAAAACGCGAAACCGACGCTGTTGAGCGAAGCCATCGGCACGAGGTTCGCCAGCACCACGCCGGGCATGGTGAGGAAATCCACGCCGCCCGACCGGACCTGGCTGAGCATGTCGGTGTCCGAGCCGAGCTGGCCGTTCGGGAACACGCGGATCACGACTTTTCCGTCGGTGTCGGCCTTGATCTTTTCCGTCGCCTCCGACAGGCGGATGAAGATCGGATGGATGTTCTGGACGTTGGTCCCGACCTTGAAGCTGAAGGTCCCGCTCTGGGCCCTGGCCGTCTTGCTTCCAAGCCCGATCAGCGCGATGCCGGACGCAGCGGTGGCGGCCGTCGCGGCCCTGAGGATGTTGCGGCGTGAGGTCTGCATGGTTGTGTCTCCGTCATGATTTTTTGTGCGCTCGACGGTCCGTCGGATCGTCGGCGGCCGCGGTGGAGTTGTCCTCACTCCATCCTGCGACCATGGATTCAATCCCCGCACGCGGTGCGCGCGCATCGGTGGAAACATCCACATGGCGAACGATGCGCCCGCAGCGTTCGACGGCGACTGCGTTCGTGTTCGCCGCCGCGCGTCAAGGCGAGGGCCCTGCCGCGCGCTCTGGTGCGGTTCAGGCGACCGCAGCCTCGTCGATCGGCTCCGAAGACGTCTTCATCGCGGTTTCGGGCAGGCCGTCCTTCCATGGCGTCTCGACCGGGTAGTCCTTGACCAGGCAGTCGTCCGGCAGCGTCTCGATCGGGGTGAAGTCGCGCTGCGCGATGAATTCGGGCCGCTTGAAACGACGGATGTGGTTGCTGACGGCGCACAGGCTCAGGTAGACCGCCATGCGATTGAATGGCGACAGGTTGCTGCCCGAGGCGTGCACGAGGCAGCTGTGGAACAGGATCATCGAGCCGGCCGGACCCTTGGGCGAGACGATGCCGCCGTCCTTTCCGCCCGCGCGGTCCACCAGCTGGCGGATCAGGTCGTTGTCGACGGTCCACAGCGGATAGCTGGTCGTCGTCAGGTCGTGCTGTGCCTCGACGACGCCCTTCTTGTGGCTGCCGGGAATGAACATCAGCGGGCCGTTGTACTCGTTCACGTCGTCCAGGAAGATCGCCACGTTCATGGCGCGTTCCGTCGGCATCAGGTCGTCGTTGAGCCACGTGCCGTAGTCCTGGTGCCACTGCCAGACGTCGCCGGCGAAGGCCATCTTCCCGTTGATCTTGAACTGGTGCATGTAGACCTCCTCCTCGAAGAGATCGGCCACCGGCCCGACCATGCGCGGGTGGCGTGCCAGACGCGCGAAAGGCTCGCTGATCAGGTGCGCGCCGAAATTGGTGCGCACGGCGTCGGAGTCCTTCTCGCGGATATTGAAGGGTGCGCGCTTGCTGTAGAGGTCGGGTACGGCGTCGGTCAGGACGCGCGTCTCTTCGGCGGAGAAATGTCCGGGAAAGAACAGATAGCCGTCGCGATCGAATTGCGCGCGTTGTTCGGGGGTCAGCTTCATCGTGTGTCTCCTGCAGGGGTGGGGGTTGAGTGGGAGGTGGAGGGAAAATTGGTGGTGCCGTCGAGCCGCTCGACAAGCCTTCGGCGCAGGTTGGCGCTGGCCTGGGCGCCATGCGTATCGCTCAGGCGCGAGGCGCCGTCGATGTCGCCGGCGGCGATCGCATCGGCGATGGCCTGGTGTTCGTCCCAGAGGGATTCGCGCTGGGTCTGCGCCTGCAGCACGGCTCCCATCGCGCGGCGCAGGTGGCGCCAGTGCTGGTCGGCGCTCTGCGCGATCAGCGGGTTGCCCGAAGCCGCGTAGATCGCCTGGTGAAAGGCCATGTCGGCGTCCAGCATGTCCTCGATGCTGGTGCCCCGGGCCGCCTTGCGGCCGTGGGCGATCAGGCCCGGATCGACACGGAACCGCTTCTCGGCAGCGAGTCGCGCGGCGAGCATGTCGAGCGCTCCGCGAACCTGGTAGACCTTGCCGGTCCACTCGACATCGAGCGGCGCGACCCAGACGCCACGTCCGGGCGCGTCGTGGACGAAGCCGTCCTTCTTCAGCAACCGCAATGCCTGCAGCACCGGCTGTCGGGAGACGTTGAGCCGTCTGGCGAGGTCTTCTTGCGTCAGGCGCTGGCCCGGCGCGAGCGAACCGCTGCTGATCGCATCGAGCAACGATCGATAGACCTGGTCGACCAGGTCGGGTGCCGAATTGACTTGAACGAGACTGACGACCACTTGTGCTCCTGAACTCTGTATACAGAATACAGTAGGGCTTTCGGAGCGTTGTGCGGGTTTTCACCCATCCGTGGCGGAAACGGCGGCACGCGGACGCAGCTTCATGGTGAGGCCGACGGGCGCCATGGCCAGTTGCAGCAGCTCGCGTGGTGGCTTCCCGTCGAGGGTGCCGACGAGTTCGATATCGAAGCGGCCCAGCAGCGTCGCCATCGCCACTTTCATCTCCACCAGCGCGAGGTAGCGACCAGGGCAGATCCGTGGACCGGCACCGAACGGCATCGAGATGCGTCGTGCCGGGTCCGATTCAGACAGCCAGCGCTCGGGCCTGTAGTCCGCAGCGTCAGGGACGTGGGAATCGCTCACCGAATCGCGCCGCATCATCGCGATCACCACCATGCCGGTCTCTATCTGCACGTCGCCCAGCACGGTGTCCCTCAGGGCCTGCATCCCGTTCTGCGGTGCCACGGGTTTCAGGCGCATCGTCTCGTGCGCGCAGGCCTCGACGTATTCCAGGCGCGCGACCTGTTCGACCGACGGGATTGCCCCGGCGGGGCAGACCTCGCGTACTTCCGCCGTCGCCTTCGCGAGAGCCTGCGGGTTCTGCCATAGCAGATGGATCATCCAGGCCAGCGTGTTGGCCGTGGTGTCCTCGCCGGCCAGCAGCATCGTGAGCACATTGCCGGCGACCTGCCGGTCGTCCATGCCGCTCTGGGGCTCGTCGGCAGCTACCAGCATCGCCTCCAGGAGGTTCGACGGTCGCTCGCGCAGCGCAGGATCGGCGCGCAAACGCGCGCGTGCCGCAACGATGAAGCCGTCGACCGCCGCATCGATTTCGGCCACGCTCGTCGCCAGCTTCCGATCGTCCGGCCCAGGAAACCAGCGCCACAACGGGATCGGCGAGAAAAGCCGCCTGAATGCCATCGGAAACAGGCGGTTGAGATGGTTCTGTATGACGTCTTCGTCGCTTTCGAGCGTGTTCACCTCGGTGCCGAAGGCCAGTCCGGCGATGGCATCGACCGTGTAGCGCATCAGGTCGGCCTGGAGATCAATGGTGTTCCCGCTGCGTGCCGCCTGCTGCCACCGGCCGGCCAACCGCAGCGCCACGCGTTGCAGTGCCGGGTGATAGCGTCGCACGCTGCCGGGATCGAATCCGGCCATCACCATGCGGCGCTGTCGGCGCCAGGTATCGCCGTTGGCGCTGAAGACCCCGGTCTTGAGGCCGAGTTCGGTCCATACCTGCTCGAACCGGGCGGTTCGCCGGAAACCGTCGGGGCGGTCGCGCAGCAACTTGGCGACCAGTTCGTGGTCGCCGATCACGACGACGCGGCCGGCGCCCAGGCGCAGCCTGAAAATCGGTCCATATTTGCGGCACCATGATTCGAGCTGCAGATGGAGCCGCGTGGAGTCGATCTGCAGCAGGTTGCCGAACACCGGCAGGCCGCGTGGGCCGGGCAGGTCGTCGAATCGGCGAGGTGCGGTGCGGGCGGGGTCTTCAGGTTCTGCGGGTGCGGCCATGATGGGTTGGTTGGGTCGGAATGGAGGTGCGTTGACGAACCCGTTCGTTGCGCTGACGGCAACGCGACGACTCGGCGTTTCGGTGCTGCCATCACCGCCCACATCATGCAGACAAGGTGAGCCGGTTGCGCGGACGCCTCCCACAGTCGATGACAATCGAAAATCCGATCGACCAACTGCCACCCAGGCGCACGAGGAGCGTCGAATGTTCGACGAGATAGAACCGCACCTGCTCACCGACGAAGCGCTCGCTGTCGCCATCCAGCAGCACCGTCGCGCCGCGCTTCGCGGCAGTGGTTACACGGCGCAGCGTGGCGACGCACTCGAACGGGAGCTGCGCCGTCGCGCCGGGATCGTCAGCGAGTTCGGCGCGCCGCTGCGCTTCGCGGCGCCGCGCCGGCGACCGTGGTGGCAATTCTGGTGAGTGGTGGTGGTCCTGTCGCCAACCGTTGCCGACGGCAACGTGATTTCTTTTTTTGATTCGAGGAGACGATATGTCGAAGACTTACTGGGTCAGCATCTACAGCGCGGTCAATGACGCCGACAAGCTCGCCGCGTACGCAAAGCTCGCAGGGCCAGCTCTCACTGCGCACGGCGGACGTTTTCTAGCGCGCGGAGAGCCAGCGAAGGTCTATGAGATGGGTGTGATGCAAAGGACCGTGTTGCTGGAGTTCGACAGCGTGGCGCAGGCGACGGCAGCGCACGATAGCCCCGAGTACCAGGCGGCTTTGGACGCTCTGGATGGGGGAGCGAGTCGGGAGATAAGGATTGTCGAGGGCATATGAGCCCGGATCGCCACGAACATGTGGTTTACACAATGTATATTATGTTAAGTCAATGATGCTGAGCCCAGGATTGTCCGATCCTCGACCTGCTCTCCTGGAGCTTGCCGACAATGGATGATCCGACGCCGAGCTCGGAAATCGTCTGCCGAGTCAGCTAATCCTGGCCAGAACTACGCTGGACAGTCGTCGGCTTCTTGCGAGTCAGCGACGGAGATCCGGGCGATGCCACCTAGCGTGATCATTGGGTTGGTCTTAGACGATCGACTGGCGAGCGTCGAAAAACCAACTACACAGTGATCAGTGGCCGAGCCTATTCAGCACTCGCCAGTCACCAACATCAACGCGGATTGGTGACGATGAAGTCGGTTCATCGGTTTTTGATATTTAGCCTTCCCTACCGCTGATGCAGATCGCCATGTCAGCTGTCGGTTCTCTCATTGTTCGACGTCGGTACTGGAACATCCCTCTCGTAGGTTCCAGTCGATGCTAAAGCCAGCCACAAGACAGGCTATAAATTACACTAACGGCAATCGATTCATTCCATCATGAAAATTAATCGTTACCTCAACGATAAGAACTTGCCGTTAGTGTAATTTTTATGAACGAAAACTTATCCCTGTTCCCGGAAACGCAGTTGCCCACCCATACGTCGGCATTCGACGCATGGATCACCGATCGACGGACATTCGGTCTCCTGCGCGAACCCGGTTCGGTCCAGGTCTACCGTGACATGTGGGGTGCCTTCACCGCCTGGTGTCTGTCTCA
>JAKONL010000311.1 GCA_022701965.1 Burkholderiaceae bacterium
GCGACCGGTCGACGGGGCTGGCCTTGAGCACGTGCGGGCTGTCCACGCGGCGTGCGACCCATTCCTCCAGCACGAAGCGGTCGAGGTAGTCGCGGTCCTCGCGCAGGTCGACCGACGGCAGCTTGAGCACGACCTGCGCGCCGGTCGCGTCGTCGATCGCGAGGTGGACGTGGCTGCGCGAACTCACGTGCAGTTCGCGCACCAGCGTGAAGCCCTCGAAGCGCGCGCGCGGTCCGAGCGGCGGCGCCAGCGCGAGGCCGTCGCGCTGCAGCGCCAGGTGGGCGGCGTCGGCGCCGGGAAGCGCGTCGATGCGCAGCAACTGCACGGTGGCGTCGTCGGTGCCGCCCCGGGCCTGCGCGGTCGCGGCGATGACGCGAGCGGCCGCATCCAGGTCGTCGCCGCAGCGGGAGAGGGCATCGTGCACGGTCGCGGCATCGAGCCGCGCATAGCCGCCGTCGGTCGCGAGCAGGTAGAGCTCGCCGGCCTCGGCCTCCCAGCAGCGGTAGTCGATCTCGACGTTCGGCCCGGCGCCGAGCGCGCGACCGAGATACGACTCCGCCGACGACATGTGGACGCGATGGTCCTCGGTGAGCTGCTCCAGTGCCTGGGGATGCACACGGTAGACGCGCGCGTCGCCCACGTGCAGCAGGTGCAGTTCGCGGCCCTTGAGGATCAGCGCGTCGAAGGTGCAGACGTAGCCGCTGTCCTTGTCGAAGCGCGCGTCGCTGCGCATCGTCTGCGCGTGCAGCCAGGAGTTGGTGGCGTCGAGCACGCGCTGGGCCGAGCGCCGCACCGACCAGGCGTCCGAGGTCGCGTAGTAGTCGTCGAGGAAGCCGCGCACGGCCGCGGCGCTCGCGACCTGGCTGACCTTGCTGGAGCCGATGCCGTCGGCCAGCGCGAGGGCGATGCCCTTGGACCGGCGCTGCGAACCCTCCGCCAGCATCGCGCCGTGGAAGTCCTGGTTGACCGTCTTGCCGGCACCGGGCAGCGAGTGCTGGCCGAGCGTGACCCGCATCGCGGACTTCGCAGGAGGTCTCGCGAACTCGAGAACCGCACCCATCGAAGGCGGCGCGATCTCAGCGCACGACGCGCTTGGCCGCCGTCTTGTAGTGCGTCGCGTAGAGCGTGAGGCCGACGAAGGTCAGGCCGCCGACCAGGTTGCCGAGCACGGTCGGGATCTCGTTCCAGATCAGGTAGTCCATGAGCGTGAACTTGCCGCCGAGCATCAGCCCGGTCGGGAACAGGAACATGTTGACGATCGAGTGCTCGAAGCCCATGTAGAAGAAGATCATGACCGGCATCCACATGCCGATGGCCTTGCCCGAGACGGTGGTCGACATCATGGCCGCGACCACGCCGGTCGACACCATCCAGTTGCACATCACGCCGCGGATGAACAGCGTCAGCATGCCGGCCGCGCCGTGAGCCTGGTAGCCCAGCGTGCGGCCTTCGCCGATGTGGCCCAGGCGCTCGCCGATGGCGTTGGGCGCCTCGCTGAAGCCGAAGGTGAAGATGATCGACATGAAGACGGCCACGGTCAGCGCGCCGGCGAAGTTGCCGCAGAACACCAGCCCCCAGTTGCGCAGCACGCCGGCCCAGGTGGCGCCGGGACGCCGGTCGAGCACGGCCAGCGGCGCGAGCGTGAACACGCCGGTCAGCAGGTCGAAGCCCATCAGGTACAGCATGATGAAACCGACCGGGAACAGCATCGCGCCGACCAGAGCGTTGCCGGTGTTGACCGTGACGGTGACCGCGAAGGCCGCGGCCAGCGCGAGGATGGCGCCGGCCATGAAGGAGCGGATCAGCGTGTCGCGCGTCGACATCAGCAGCTTGGATTCGCCGGAGTCGACCATCTTGGTCACGAATTCGGCGGGTGCGAGATAGGCCATGGAATACCTTGGAAGCGTGGGAACGGAAAAGAAGGGGCTGCCGCGGTCAGCCCAGCGCGACCTGCACGCCGCCGGTCTCGACGCGCACCGCATGGGCGCGCACCGAATGCTCGGGCGACTCCAGGCATTCGCCGGTGCGCAGGTCGAAGTGGTTCTTGTAGATCGGCGAGGCGACGACGATGCGGTCGCCCAGGCTGCCGGTCAGCCCGCGCGAGAGCACGCTGGCGCCGGATTTCGGGTCGACGTTGTCGATGGCGAAGAACTGTTCGCCCTCGCCGATGCGAAAGACCGCGACATGCACGCCGTCGACCAGCGCGCAGACGCCGGTGTCGGGGAGGATGTCGGCGGCCGCGCACACGTCGGTCCATCGGAGGGTCGTTTCGGTGGTCATCTGAAAATGTCCTTCGGGTGATCAGGCGGTGACGGGCGCGGACACGATTTCCACGCGCTCGCCGATGCTGGCCGGACGGATCTGGCCGCGCTCCTGCACGAACACGATGTGTTCGTCGGGCTTGTCGGTGTTGACGAAGGAACGGAAGCGCTGGCGCACCTTGGGGTCCTCGATGGCGGTCTTCCATTCGCACTGGAAGCCGTCGACCACCGACTGCATCTGCATCTCGAGTTCGGCCGCGAGCCCGAGCGTGTCCCCGACGACGACGCCCTTGAGGTAGTCGAGTCCGCCCTCGAGGTTGTCGCGCCAGGTGCTGGTGCGCTGCAGGCGGTCGGCGGTGCGCACGTAGAACATCAGGAAGCGGTCGATGAGCCTCACCAGTTCGGCCTTGGACAGGTCGACCGCCAGCAGCTCGGCATGGCGCGGCTTCATGCCGCCGTTGCCGCAGACGTAGAGGTTCCAGCCCTTCTCGGTGGCGATGATGCCCACGTCCTTGCTCTGCGCCTCGGCGCATTCGCGGGTGCAGCCGGAGACGCCAAACTTGATCTTGTGCGGCGCGCGCAGCCCCTTGTAGCGGTTCTCCAACTGCACGGCCAGGCCGACGGAATCGTCCACGCCGTAGCGGCACCAGGTCGAGCCCACGCAGCTCTTCACCGTGCGCAGCGACTTGCCGTAGGCGTGGCCCGACTCGAAGCCGGCGGCGATCAGCTCTTCCCAGATCAGCGGCAGTTGCTCCACGCGCGC
>JAKONL010000319.1 GCA_022701965.1 Burkholderiaceae bacterium
CGCTAGACGTGAAAAAACCCGCCGCTCGCTTGAGCGCGGGTTAATCACTCGCCGAAGACACTTGGCTATCTCGCGTTGCGCGTGGACCTGGTGCGGTTGCCCGTATCAGGCGGCCCGGGGCTGTCTCAGGCGATCTGTCCCCGCTGAGAGTGAATATGCAGATCGGATCTTAAAGTTCAACCCGCACCTGCTGCTAATGCTGCTGCTGGTGAACGCAGAGCCGAGCAGCGCCAAGCGTCCCGATCCGCCCGAACCCGGCCAAGCTCGTCCAGCAGCGCCTCGATCCGCGCGTGCGGCTTGCCGGCGTCGACCGCCAGCTCGATGCATTGTTCCTGCGACTCGGCGAGCTGAGCGCGCAGCTCGGCCACCTCCAGTTGCAACGTGAGCCATTCCGGATCGGCGATCACCGCGGGCGCGGACACCCATGGCCGCCGCTATCTGCAGGCCGATTACGCGTAAGCCAGGACCACCCTCACCGCTCGATGTGGTGACCCTGCTCACGCTCGGGTAGCGAGTCAGGGCGACCGAGGCGGCTGGCAAGCTCGCCGATCAGAGCACGCGTCACCCGGGCCGGTGCTCGTGTCAGGCGACGCCCGTAGGCATCTACAAGCTGCCACGTCGGCACGATGAGCTGCTCGACGCCGAGCCACGCCATCGCCTCACGTAAAAGCCGCGCTGCACGCATCACGCGCGGCACGTCGACCCCTTGGCCGATAGGCTCGCGTGTTCCGAGCGATCCATCCCGCACGAAAGCCACCCGGTCCGCGGCGTAGTCGATCACGTTGACCTTCTCGCTGTAGGTCCGCGCCTCACGGAACAGGCGCTCCAGCACCATCGCGTCGGTGGCCGGGATCCGCGCATCCTCCTGACGCTGCCGGCACAGGGCGTCGAGCCGGTCGCGCTCGACCACCACCCTGGCCTCGTGCCGGTGTCGGGTCAGGCCGACATAGATCTCGCGCGCGTCGGTGGCCGCCCCGACATACATCACCGCCGCGGAGGAGGTCCGGCCCTGCGCCGCGTAGGCCGTGCCCGCATAGGCATGCACGATCCTGGGCGGCGGTCGCTTTCGGCCGAACCGCGGCTGTTGCGCCAGATCCGACCATGCCGCCTCGAACACGCGACCATCCTCCAGAGCCAGGTGCAAGCGTGTTCCTCTCTCCGGCTCGGCCGTGATCGCTTCAACCCGGGCGCGATTGCCGTTGCGCAGCCCGAGATGCGGCAAACTTTCACCGAAGCGGAGGGCGTCACCGACCGCGAGCGCGAGCGGCACCGGCCTGTCGTCACGGTCGCGCGCCGGCAGGGTGACCACATCGGGACCGAGGCGTCCCTCTGTCCGCAGCACGGCTCGCGCCCGGATATTCAGGGCTGCAGCGTCGGCGTTGCGCCGGGTCACGATCAGCACGTCCTCGCCGTGCGCCGCGCGCTGCTCGCTCCAGACCGCGAGCACGCGCGCCTGCGCGACCTCGGCGCCGGCAACCAGCTCGACCCGGTCCCGGCCCGCATAGGCACGCAGGGCCGCCTCAACCTCGCCGCGCGCCATCAGCACCGAAGCCGCGCGCTGCCACTCCACCGTCTGCCGGCGCACCTGTTCGAGCACCGCCGAGCGCCCGACCACGTCGGCGACCGCCCGGAGTGCGCTCGCGCCCCCGACCGAGGCGAGCTGCCGCCGGTCGCCGATCAGCACCACCTTCGCCCCGGCCGACCGGGCCGCGCTCAGCACGGCTTCCAGATCACGAGTCGCGACCATTCCGGCCTCGTCGACCAACACCACGGTATCGGCGTCGAGCGTAGCCGGGCTGTCGAGGCTATGGGTGGTACCCGGGCCCGTCGCCCGTGTCAGGTCGTGGCGCCAGCGCGCGATCGCCTGCGCCGGGATCCCGGTCGAGCGCCCGAGCTCGTCGGCGGCCACCCACGAAGGCGCGAGGCCGATCACCCGGAGGCCGGAGCTGCGGGCGGCGGCGACCAGGGCGGCCGCCGTCGTGGTCTTGCCGGTCCCCGCACCGGCCTGCAGCAGCGCCACGCCGTCCCGACCGGCGGCGTGGCGTACGGCCTCGCCCTGCTCCGAGCTGAGGTGAGGGGCGTGCGCCAGCGCGTCCTCGACCGCCTCGGGCGTGATCCAGGTCCGTTCCAGGGGGCGATCGGCCGCGCGCAGCATCGCGGCCTCGCACGCAGCGATGCTCGGGCTGGTCCAGCACGCGCTGGCGCCGGGCACCATCGCGGCATCGGCCAGCGGCAGCAGCGTGCCGTCCCGCTCGAGCCG
Organism: Burkholderiaceae bacterium; assembly: GCA_022701965.1. Next base: position 2,261 of record JAKONL010000319.1, read on the forward strand.
GGCGAGTTCCGTCTGCACAGCGTCGACCCCGAGGCCGGCGACACCGGCGATCTCCAGGGCACGCTGGAGCAGATCCTTGCGCGCCAGAACGCTCTCGTGCCGGAACAGGGCCGAGGCGGCGCGCGCTACCGGCCCGTCGCCGGGGATCTCGGGTGGGTCGAACGGGACCTCCCGTCCCGGATCGCGCTCGGCGGCCATCGCCAGGGCGGAGTCGCGCTCGGGGTGACGCGCGGCCAGCCACGGATCGATCGCACAGGCGGCGAGTTCCTCCCGCCAGCGCGCCTCCAGCTCCAGCCCGGTCGGCAGCTCGTCCTTGCCCCGGCGGGTCGCCAGGGCGGCGATCTCGCGCTGGGCGCTGCTGGCCCCCGCACCCGCATAGGCGAGGATCTGCTCCGAGCGCTTGGAGAAGGCTGCGAGCAGCGTCTCCGGCAGGCCGGCGACCTCCCACTGCCCGCGCCCGGCCTCGCGATACTGCAGGCCGAAGCGCTCGCGCAGACCCTCGGCGAGGGCGGCCCTGTAGGCAGCGCCCACCCCGAGCTGGGCCGCGTACAGCCGGTCGG
>JAKONL010000322.1 GCA_022701965.1 Burkholderiaceae bacterium
GCTGGCCGACAAGCTCGAGACGCTGGTCGGCATGTTCGGCATCGGCAACCTGCCCACGGGCGATCGCGATCCGTTCGCGCTGCGCCGGCATGCGCTGGGCGTGATCCGGATGCTGGTCGAGAAGAACCTGGCGCTCGATCTGCGGCCGCTGCTCGACGCGGCGGCGGGCGTGTTCGAGGAGGGCATCGACGCCGCCGCCATCGACGCGCTCGAGACCTTCGTCTACGACCGCCTCGCCGGCAGCCTGCGCGAGCAGGGCGCGAGCCCGCAGGAGGTCGACGCCGTCCTCGCCTCGCGCCCGCAGCGCCTGGGCACGGTGCCCAGGCTCCTCGCCGCCGTGCGCGCCTTCGCCGCATTGCCCGAAGCCCCGGCGCTCGCCGCCGCCAACAAGCGCATCGGCAACATCCTCAAGAAATCCCCCGACGCCGATGCGCACGTGAGCAAAGTGCTGCTGCAGGAGCCGGCCGAGAAGGACCTGTACGCCGCGATGCAGCGCACCGTGCCCGCCGCCGACGCGCAGTTCGACGCCGGCGACTACACCGCGTCGCTGCAGACGCTGTCGGCGCTGCGCGACCCGGTCGATGCCTTCTTCGACGGGGTGATGGTGAATGCCGAGCAACTCGACCTGCGGCTCAACCGCCTCGGCCTGCTCAAGGCGCTGCATGTCGCGATGAACCGCGTGGCGACGCTGGAGCGGCTGGCCGCCTGATCCTCGCGTTTCGGAGTCACCCATGAAACTCGTCATCCTCGACCGCAACGGCAGAATCAACCTGCACCGCGACGACTTCGTCAAGAGCGAGGTCGAATGGACCGCGCTGCCCAGCGCGCTCGAAGCCATCGCGCGGCTCAACCATGCGGGCTGGCGCGTGGTGATCGCGTCCAACCAGTCGGGGCTCGGCCGTGGCCTGTTCGACGTCGCCTCGCTCAACGCCATGCACGCCAAGATGCACAAGATGCTGGCGGCCGTGGGCGGGCGGATCGACGCGATCTTCTACTGCCCGCACAGCCCGGACGAGGACTGCAACTGCAGGAAGCCCAGGCCGGGGCTCTTCACGCAGATCGGCGAGCGCTACGGCATCGACCTGGCCGGCGTGCCGACCGCCGGCGACAGCCTGCGCGACCTCCAGGCCGGCGCCGCGGCCGGCTGCGAGCCGCATCTGCTCCTGACCGGCATGGGCGCCGCCTGCCGGGGCGTCGATCCGCTGCCGCCCGACTATCCGCCGGGCACGCACGTGCACGAGGACCTCGCCGCCTTCGTCGCCTTCCTGCTCGCACGCGAGGCCGAGCAGGCCGCGCTGCAGGTCGCCGTCTGATGGGACGCCCGGCCGGCACCCTGGTGGCGTTCGTGCGCTCCGTCGTCCACATGGCGTGGATGCTGGTCACGGTGATCCCGTGGGGGATCATCATGTGCGTGGCCTCGGTCTGGCGGCGCGGCGAGCCGCTCTACTGGATGGCCGAGCGCTGGCTCGGCTGGGCGGTGGGCGGCGCGCGCGTGATCCTGGGCATCCGCACGCGCGTCACCGGCATGGAGAACCTGCCGCAGGAAAAGCGCGCCGGCGCGGTGCTGCTGGTCAAGCACCAGTCAACGTTCGAGACCTTCCTGATGCCCACGCTGATGCCGCATCCGCTGGCCTACGTGTTCAAGAAGGAGCTGATCTACGTGCCGTTCTTCGGCTGGGCGATGGCCCGGCTGGACATGATCCACATCGACCGCAGCCAGAAGGCACGCGCCTTCAACAAGGTGGTCGCGCAGGGCAAGCTGCTGCTCGCGCAGGGCATCTGGATCATCATGTTCCCCGAAGGCACGCGGATTCCGCGTGGCCAGCAGGGCACCTACAAGACCGGCGGCACGCGCCTGGCGATCGACACCGGCGCGCCGGTGATACCGATCGCGGTGACCTCGGCACGGGTCTGGCCGCGCAAGGCCTTCGTCAAGCGTCCGGGCGTGGTCGACGTGTCGATCGGACCGGCGATCCCAAGCGCCGGGCGCAAGCCCGACGAGCTGATGCGCGAGGTCGAGGCGTGGATCGAGGCCGAGATGCGACGGCTCGACCCCGAGGCCTACCCGGTCCCATGAGTCATCCATGCGCGGCCTTCTGAAACACACCGCGGATCTCTTCGGCGACGCCACGGCGGCGGACGAATCCGACAACGCGCCATCGCCCGTGCGGTTCGCGCACCCGCGCGCGACGCGCGAGGTCGCGCTCGGCGAGGCCCGCATCGCCTACGAATTCGCGCGCGGCCAGCGCCGCACCATCGGCTTCGTGATCGGCGCGGACGGCCTGTCGGTGCGCGCCCCGCGCTGGGTCGCGCTGCGCGACGTCGACGCCGCGGTGCACGAGAAGGCCGACTGGATCCTGCGCAAGCTCGCCGAGACCCGGCAGCGGCACGCGCTGCTGGAAGCCGCGCGCATCGACTGGCGCGAGGGCGTGCGGTTCCCGTACCTGGGCGAGGGCGTCGAGGTGCGGCTCGACGCGGGCGTGGGGCGCCCGGGCCGGGCGGTGCTGGATGCCGACGCGGCCATCCTGCGGATCGCGCTGGCGCCGGGTGCCGCCTCCGCGCAGATCCGCGAGGCGGTCCAGGCCTGGCTCACGCGCCGGGCGCGCGCGATCTTCATCGAGCGGCTGGATCATTTCGCGCCGCTCCTGGCGGTGCGCTGGACCAAGCTGTCGCTGTCGAACGCGGCCACGCGCTGGGGCAGCGCGAGCTCGACCGGGGCGATCCGCCTGCACTGGCGGCTGGTGCACTTCCGCATGCCGGTGCTGGACTACGTGGTCGCTCACGAGCTCAGCCACCTGCGCCACATGGACCACAGTGCGCGTTTCTGGCAGACCGTGGAGAGCGTGGTGCCCGACTACGGCGCGCTGCGCCGGCAGCTCAAGGACGAGACGATTCCGCGCTGGTGAGCGTCCCGCTCGGATTTGCCCGAGAACTTAGACTGCGGCGATGACCGCCCAAGCGCTTTCTCCCCACGTCGGACCGGTTGCTCCGACCGCCATCGCCACCGTCCTGGGCGCCTGCCCGCACGACTGCCCCGACACCTGCTCGCTGGTGACCACCGTGCAGGACGGCGTGGCCGTCAAGCTGCAAGGCAACCCGGCGCACTTCCATACCGGCGGCGTGCTCTGCGCCAAGGTGTCGCGGTATCTGGAACGCTGCACGCATCCGGAGCGCCTGCTGCAGCCGATGAAGCGCGTCGGCGCCAAGGGAGAAGGGCGTTTCGAGCCGGTGTCGTGGGACGCGGCGCTCGACGACATCGCCGCGCGGCTGCGCGCCGTGGCCGACACCCACGGCGCCGAAGCCGTGCTGCCCTACAGCTACGCCGGCACGATGGGGCTGGTGCAGGGCGAGTCGATGGACCGGCGCTTCTTCCACAGGCTCGGCGCATCGCTGCTCGACCGCACGATCTGCTCGTCGGCCGGCGGCGAGGCGCTCGGCTATACGCTGGGCGGCAAGCTCGGCATGCGGGTGGAGTTCTTCGCCGAATCGAGGCTGATCCTGATCTGGGGCAGCAACTCGATCGGCAGCAACCTGCATTTCTGGCGCCACGCGCAAGCCGCCAGGCGCGCGGGCGCGAAGCTGGTCTGCATCGACCCACGCAAGTCGGAAACCGCCGACAAGTGCGACGAGCACATCGCGCTGCTGCCCGGCACCGACGCCGCGCTGGCCCTGGCGCTGATGCACGATCTGATCGTCAACGACTGGCTCGACCACGACTACATCGCGCGCCACACGCTCGGCTGGGATGCGCTGCGCGAGCGCGCGCTGCAGTGGCCGCCCGCGCGCGCGGCGGCCGTGTGCGGCATTCCGGAAGCACAGATCGTCGCCCTGGCGCGCGACTACGGCACCATGAAGCCCGCGGCGATCCGCCTGAACTACGGCATGCAGCGCGCGCGCGGCGGCGGCAACGCGGTGCGCGCGGTCGCCTGCCTGCCGGCGCTGGTCGGTGCCTGGCGCGAACGCGCGGGCGGGATGCTGCTGAGCGCCTCGGGCGCGTTCCCGGTCGACCGCGCGGCGCTGCAGCGGCCCGACCTGCTCGCGGGCCGGACGCCGCGCACCATCAACATGAGCCGCATCGGCGATGCGCTGGCGGGCAATGCCGACGCGCTCTCGCGCGGTGGGCCGGTCAAGGCGCTGGTGGTCTACAACAGCAATCCGGTGGCGGTGGCGCCGGATTCGGGGAGCGTCGTGGCCGGTTTTGCGCGCGACGACCTCTTCACGGTCGTGCTGGAGCAGTTCCGCACCGACACCGCCGACTACGCGGACTACCTGCTGCCGGCCACCGTGCAGATCGAGCACTGGGACATCCACACCAGCTACGGCCATACCGACGTGCTGCTCAACAAGCCGGCCGTGGCGCCGCGCAGCGACGCGCGCAGCAACGCCTGGGTCTTCGGCCAGCTCGCGCGGCGCATGGGCTTCGACGAGCCGTGCTTTTCCGACGACGACGAGGCGCTGTGCCGCAGCGCCTTCGCGCCCGGCGCGATCGACTTCGAGGCGCTCGAATCGCAGGGCTTCGCCAGCGTGAACCAGCCCGAGGCGCCGTTCGCCGAGGGGCGCTTTCCGACGCCGTCGGGCCGCTGCGAGTTCTTCAGCGCCCGGCTGGCCGCGACGGGCCAGGACGGCCTGCCCGACCACCTGCCCAACCACGAGGCGGTCGGCAGTTCGACACGG
>JAKONL010000328.1 GCA_022701965.1 Burkholderiaceae bacterium
CCGAAGCGCCGGTCGACTGGCGGTCGGATGCGGAAGCCATCGTGCGCCGCATCCGCGCCTTCGATCCGTTTCCCGGTGCCACCGGAACGGTCGGAGGCGAGACGGTCAAGTTCTGGGCCGCATCCGCGCGCCCGGGTGGCGTTGCGCAGGCGCCCGGCACCGTGCTCGCCACCGGGCCGGACGGCATCGAGGTCGCGGCCGGCGACAGCGGCGTGGTGGTGCTGACGGAACTCCAGCGCGCCGGCGGCAAGCGCCTGCCGGCGGGCGACTTCCTGCGCGGCTTCGCCGTCCGTCCGGGCCAGGTCTTCGATCCATGTTCCTGAGCGCGGCGATCCGCCGGCAGCCCGCATTCCGCGAAGGCATCCGCAACATGGCGCCGATGGCGCTCGGCATCAGCGCCTGGGGTCTGATGACCGGCGTCGCGATGGTGAAAGCGGGCATGAGCGTGATCGAGGCGCTGGCGATGACCTTCCTGGTCTACGCCGGCAGTTCGCAGCTGGCCGCGATCCCGCTGCTGCTCGCCGGCGCCCCGGCCTGGGTGATTCTGGCGACGGCCTTCTGCGTCAACCTGCGCTTCATCGTCTTCAGCCTGCACCTGCGGCCCTACCTGATGCACATGCCGCGCTGGCGCCGCCTGACGCACGGCTATCTCACGGCCGACCTGAGCTACGTCACCTTCACCTCGCGGTTCCCGAAGCCGCCGGTCGACCGCACCGAGGAGATCGAGCAGGAAGCCTTCCTGACCGGCGGGTACTTCACCACCTGGACCGCCTGGATGGGCATGAGCACGCTGGGCATCGCGCTGGCCAACTTCATTCCACAGAGCTGGGGCCTGGGCTTCGCGGGCGTGCTGAGCCTGGTCGGCATCCTGTGCTCGATGGCGACCACGCGGCTGCGCATGCTCGCCGTGGCGATCGCCGGCGCGACGGCGGTCACCGCCTACGCGTTGCCGCTCAAGCTGAACATCGTGACGGCGATCGGCGTGGCGGTGCTGCTGTGCTTCTGGATCGAGAAGCGGTTCGTCCGCGATCCGGCGGACGCCGACGCATGAGGGCCGCATGAACGGCGGAACCGATCTCTGGACGCTGGCGGTCATCGTCGGCATGGCGCTGATCTCGGTGCTCACGCGCTGCTTCTTCTTCATCCTCGACCGGCCCTGGGGCCTGCCCGACTGGGCGCATCGCGCGCTGCACTACGCGCCGGTGGCGGCGCTGGCGGCGGTGGTGATCCCGGAGATCGTCATGACGCAGGGGCACCTGACCGCGACCTGGCAGGACGCCCGTCTCTATGCCGCGGCGGCCGGCGCGGCCTGGTATTTCCGGCGCGGCGGCGTGCTCGGCACGATGCTCGCCGGCATGGCGGTGTACCTGCCCCTGCACCTCGGGCTGGGCTGGTAGCCGCGGATCGCAGGGTGCGCTTCTAGAATCCGACGATTCCTTTCACCCAGAGATTGCCGCCAACGCCATGAACGTCATCCGCTTTTCCGATCTGTGCGCCCAGGGCCAAGTCGCCGGGCAACGCGTCTTCATCCGCGCCGACCTCAACGTGCCGCAGGACGATACCGGCCGCATCACCGAGGACACGCGCATCCGCGCCTCGGTGCCTTGCATCAAGCTGGCGCTCGACGCCGGCGCGGCCGTGATGGTGACCTCGCATCTGGGCCGCCCGACCGAGGGCGCATTCAAGCCGGAAGATTCGCTGGCACCGGTCGCCGAGCGCCTGGGCGAACTGCTCGGTCGCGACGTGCGCCTGGTCGCCGACTGGGTCGACGGCGTCGAGGTGCAGCCCGGCGAGGTCGTGCTGCTGGAGAACTGCCGCCTCAACAAGGGCGAGAAGAAGAACGACGAGGCGCTGGCTCGCAAGCTGGCCGCGCTGACCGACATCTACGTCAACGACGCCTTCGGCACCGCGCACCGGGCCGAAGCCACGACCTACGGCATCGCGCAGTACGCCAAGGTGGCTTCCGCCGGCCCGCTGCTGGCCGCCGAGATCGACGCCATCACCAAGGCGCTGGCGAGCCCGAAGCGGCCGCTGGTGGCCATCGTGGCCGGTTCCAAGGTGAGCACCAAGCTCACCATCCTCGAGAGCCTGGCGTCGAAGGTCGACCAGCTCATCGTCGGCGGCGGCATCGCCAATACCTTCATGCTGGCCTCGGGCCTGTCGATCGGCAAGTCGCTGGCCGAACCCGACCTGGTCGACCAGGCCAAGGCGGTGATCGACGCGATGCGCACGCGCGGCGCGGCGGTGCCGATCCCGGTCGACGTGGTCGTGGCGACGAAGTTCGCGGCCGATGCGCCGGCCACCGTCAAGGCGGCCGACGCGGTCGGGCCGGACGACCTGATCCTCGACATCGGCCCGAAGACCGCCGAGATGCTGGCCGCGCAGCTGCGCGAGGCCGGCACCATCGTCTGGAACGGTCCGGTGGGCGTGTTCGAGTTCGAGGCGTTCTCGCACGGCACGGAAGCCATCGCGAAGGCCATCGCCGAGAGCCCGGCGTTCTCGATCGCCGGCGGCGGCGACACGCTGGCCGCGATCGCCAAATACGGCATCGAGGACAAGGTCGGCTACATCTCCACCGGCGGCGGCGCCTTCCTGGAAATCCTCGAAGGCAAGACGCTGCCGGCGTTCGAGATCCTGGCTACGCGCGCGGCGGGCTGATCGGGCGTGCCGGCACGGCCATCTCCGCCATCTCCGTGAAGAGGCGTGCCTGCACCAGGAAGAGTGCCGCGTAGCACAGCAGTTCGGTGCCTTCCTCCATCACCATCCGCATCTGCTCCGAACCCGGCACCGTGATGGGCAGCTTGCCCTCGGCGAGCGTCGACAGCGCCGCAGCCAGCCCCATCAGGGCGAGCTCGGGCCACGGGAACCGGTGGTCGCGGACCAGCTGCAGCAGCGGCCGGTCCAGACGCCAGCGCACGAAGGCGACGACCGCGCCGGCCAGCACCACCAGCACCACGGGCGCGATCATCGGGTGATACCAGAGAACGCTGGACGTGTAGTAGCGGCCTTCGCCCGTCGGCATGCCGGGCGTGAGCAGCGTCGCGCCCCAGCTCGTCTCCCGGGCGGTGCACAGCAGCCATACGGGAACGGCGATGGTCGCCAGGCGCGGTCTCGAGATGTCTTGCGTTGGCCGTGCCATGGCGCCCGGGCGCCGTGACCAGAGCGCGCAACCCAGGCCGGCGACCAGCACTGCCAGCTGCAGATCCTCGATCCAGCCGTTCTCCCAGCCCGCGCTCGTGGGCAGCAGCGTGGCAATCGGATAGCTGCACACGAGCAGCGTCAGCACGAGCCAGCGCAGGCCGAGCGTCGTCTTCAGGGCGATGGAATGCCGCAAGGTCGTCCGGCCGGTTCGTCAGGCCGGCACGGTGCGAGGTTCGCTGGTGGCGCGCCCCTCGAAATCGGTCCAGCACCGGCGCGTGAAGTCGTAGAGCTTGCAGGCGCGCGCCGTGTCGAAGTACCACCGCCACGAGAAGCGCTGGATCACGATGCGGCTGGGCAGCATCTGCTCGATGCGCGCCTGCGCTTCCTTGAGCCTGTAGAGCGGGATGCTCATGTCCACGTGGTGGGCCGTGTGCTCCATGATGTGGTGCAGCAGCGCGCCGATCTGCATCGGGAAGGTCAGGTGCACGGTGGTCGAGACGAACGGCTGGGCGCGCTGCCAGGCCGCGCGGTCGTCGTGCCAGGACACCTTCACATGCGTGTGGTGGACGTACACGACGAAGCCGATCATGGCGAACCAGAACATCAGTGGCAGCACGAAGGCGACGCCCAGCAGGAGCGGCACCGACTGCCCGGTCGCCAGCGCCGCGCCGACCAGCGCGGCGAACCAGGCGACGGCGAAACTGCCGACGAGCCAGCAGTCGCGCGAGAACACCGGTCGCTCGGTGTTGCTCGTGCGGTCGCGCGCCATCATGCGATGCCACCAGATTTCGACCATGTAGTAGAGGCCCGGCGCCCAGCCGCTGCGGTAGGCGCGCTCCATCAGCCGGCGCCCGGGCGAGAGGGCGTCGTACTCGGCCCGCGTGAGCGGCGCCCAGACGAAGTCGACGCCCTTGAGGTTGGTGAAGCCGTGATGCACCACGTTGTGTCCCATGTCCCACAGGCTGTAGGGCGTGAGCGAAGGCAGGAAGGCGATGCGTCCGAGCCACTTGTTCAGGCGCCGGTGCGGCGTCAGGCTCTGGTGGCAGGCGTCGTGGCCGAGGATGAACAGCCGCCCGGTGACGAAGCCCATGCCGATGCCGCAGGCCAGCTTGAGCCAGGCCGATTCGAGCAGTACCGTCCCCGCGGCCAGCGCCGAAAGCAGCACGTAGTCGAAGGCCAGCATCACGAGGGCGCGGACGGTGGTCCGCTGCGCGAGCGGCAGCAGCCAGGAGCGGATCACCTTGCGATGCGGCAGGGGGACGTCCGGTGGCAGGGGTGTCAGGTCGAGTTCGGGTTGGGTCTGCATAGAGCGCCGCACGGGGGCGGGAGAAATGGAGGGACGAAGTGACCACGACGCCGGTGGCGACGTGATGTGCCGTATTCATCGAAGGCGGTGGAGATGGCCATGACCGGTATCGCGAATCGGCGCGATTCCTAGCGGATCGGCGTCCGTTTGCATATCCTGCAACGTCATACCCTTATGTGAGAATTGTGCCAAAAGCGCAAACAAGGACACGCTGCATGGACACCCTACGCATTCCCCGACACGCGACGAAGATCGTCGCCACGCTCGGTCCGGCCTCGAACACGATCGAGCTGCTGGAGCAGATGATCCACAGCAAGGTCAGCGTCGTGCGCCTGAACTTCAGCCACGGCACCGCCCAGGACCATATCGACCGCGCCGTGATGGTGCGCGAGGCGGCGCGACGCACCGGGCGCGAGGTGGCGATCATGGCCGACCTGCAGGGCCCGAAGATCCGCGTGGGCAAGTTCGCGCTGGGCAAGATCTGGCTCGAGCCGGGTGCGAAGTTCGTGCTCGATGCCCGGCGCACCGAGCTCGGCGACGTCGACGAGGTCGGCCTCGACTACAAGGACCTGCCGCGCGACGTCAAGGCCGGCGACCGGCTGCTGCTCAACGACGGGCTGATCGTGCTCAAGGTCGACGCGGTGCGCGGCGAGCAGGTCGTGACCACGGTGCTGCTCGGCGGGGAGCTCTCCAACAACAAGGGCATCAACAAGCAGGGCGGCGGCCTGACCGCGCCGGCGCTGACGGCCAAGGACATGGAGGACATCAAGACCGCGATGAGCTTCCAGGCCGACTACGTGGCCGTGAGCTTTCCGAAGAACGCCACCGACATGGAGATGGCGCGCCAGCTGTGCAACGTGGCCGCGGCCGAGTACGGCCACCGCCCGGGGATGATCGCCAAGATCGAGCGTGCCGAGGCCATCCCCAAGCTGGAAGAGATCCTGCGTGCGAGCGACGGCATCATGGTCGCGCGCGGCGACCTGGCGGTGGAGGTCGGCAACGCCGCGGTGCCGGCGCTGCAGAAGAAGATGATCCGCATGGCGCGCGCGATGGACAAGGTCGCCATCACCGCGACGCAGATGATGGAATCGATGATCACCAACCCCGTGCCCACGCGCGCCGAGGTCAGCGACGTCGCCAATGCCGTGCTCGACGGCACCGACGCGGTGATGCTGAGCGCGGAGACGGCCTCGGGTCGCTATCCGCTGGCCACCGTGCAGGAGATGAGCCGCATCTGCGAGGCCGCCGAGCAGGCCGAGGACACCACCCGCGACACCGACTTCAGCGGCCAGACCTACGGCCGCATCGACCAGGCGATCGCCATGGGCGCGCTGTTCACGGCCCACCACCTGGGCGCCAAGGCCATCGTCGCGCTGACCGAATCGGGCTCGACGCCGCTGTGGATGAGCCGCCATTCGGCGCACATTCCGGTCTACGCGCTCACCTCGCGGCTGGCCACGCAGCGCAAGATGGCGCTCTACCGCAACGTCCGCCCGCTGCTGATGGATTCGCAGACCGACCGCGACACCGCGCTCGAACAGGCCGAGGCGCACCTGAAGAAGCGCGGCATCGTCCAGAGCGGCGACGTCTACGCCATCACCTGCGGCGAGCCGATGGGCGCGCCGGGCGGCACCAACATGCTCAAGATCTGCCGCGCCGCCTGAGCGCGCATCGCGCCGCCGCGTCCGATCCGGCGCGATGGCAAAACCGTTCGCAGTGCGGCTGCGTACATCCGGCATGAACCTGCATTTCCGTTCCGCGCGCGCCGTCGCGCTGTCGATCGCCGCCTGCGCCTTTGCCTTGGTCCTCTCGGCCTGTTCGCCCGTCAAGCTGGTCGACCGTCTCACGCCCGACGACACCTACGTCGCCCAGGAGGGCATCGCCTACGGCGCCGACGCGCGCCAGAAGCTCGACGTCTACCAGCCGCTGCCCGCGCGCACCGCGGCTCCGGGGCAACGCCCGCTGATCGTCTTCTTCTACGGCGGCACCTGGAGCAGCGGCGACCGCGCGATGTATCGCTTCGTGGGCGAGGCGCTGGCGTCCCAGGGCGCGATCGTGGTGATTCCGGACTACCGGCTGTCGCCCGGCGTGATCTACCCGGCGTTCGTGCAGGACAGCGCCCGTGCCATGAAGTGGGCATTCGACAACGCCGCGCGCCTGGGCGCCGATCCGAAGCGCCTCTACGCGATGGGCCACAGCTCGGGCGCCTACAACGCCGCCATGCTCGCGCTCGATCCGCGCTGGCTCGGCGAGGTCGGCGCCAGCCCGGGGCAACTCGCCGGCTGGATCGGGCTGGCCGGCCCGTACGACTTCCTGCCCCTCTCCGACCCCGACGCGCAGCGCGCCTTCGACTGGCCGAACACGCCGCGCGATTCGCAGCCCGTCGACCACGTCACGGCCGCGTCGCCGCCCGCACTGCTGATGGCCGCCCGCAACGACCGGGTGGTCGATCCGGTGCGCAACACCGCGCAGATGGCCGCGAGACTGCGCGCGGCCGGCGTGCGCGTGGAGACGCGCGAGTTCGACGGCCTGGGCCACGTCACGCTGATCGGCGCCGTGGCCAAGCCGATCCGCTGGATCGGCGGGCCGGTGGTGCCGCCGATCCTGGATTTCGTGGGGTTGGCGCGCGAAGGCGGCCGTAGCGCATCGATACAATAGTTCACCTTCCGATCCCCCACCGCCGTGCCAACGGCCATGAACAAGCGAGCGACACAGTGAATCAGGAACAACTGAAACAAGTCACCACGGGCCAAGGCTTCATCGCCGCGCTGGACCAGAGCGGCGGCAGCACGCCCAAGGCGCTCAAGCTGTACGGCGTCGAGGAAAGTGCGTACAAGGGCGACGCCGAGATGTTCGACATGGTGCACGCGATGCGCAGCCGCATCGTGACCAGCCCGGCTTTCGACGGCAAGCGCGTGATCGGCGCCATCCTGTTCGAAGCCACGATGGACCGCCAGATCGACGGCGTCGATGCCGCGACCTACCTCTGGGAGAAGAAGCACGTCGTGCCCTTCCTCAAGGTCGACAAGGGCCTCAACGACGAAGCCGACGGCGTGCAGACCATGAAGGCCATGCCCGAACTTGACGCGCTGCTTAAACGCGCCGTGGCCAAGGGCATCTTCGGCACCAAGATGCGCTCGGTGGTCAATTCGGCCAACGAGAAGGGCATTGCCGCCGTGCTCGACCAGCAGTTCGCGGTCGGCCAGCAGATCCTGGCCGCCGGCCTGATGCCGATCCTGGAGCCCGAAGTCTCGATCGGCGCGGCCGACAAGAAGGAAGCCGAAGCCCTGCTCAAGGCCGGTTTCCTCCAGCGCCTCGACGCGCTGCCCGAAGGCTCGAAGGTCATGCTCAAGCTCACGCTGCCGACCGTCGAAGGCTTCTTCGACGAACTCGTCGCGCACAAGAACGTGGTTCGCGTCGTGGCGCTGTCGGGCGGCTATCCGCGCGACCAGGCCAACGTCCACCTGTCGAAGAACAAGGGCGTCATCGCCAGCTTCAGCCGCGCGCTGACCGAGGGCCTGAGCGCCCAGCAGTCGGATGCCGAATTCGACGCCGCGCTCGACAAGGCTGTCGAGTCGATCTACCAGGCTTCGAAGACCTGAGCGTCCGGGCTTCCACGCCCTTCGCACGGCCACCGCTCGCGGTGGCTTTTTTCTGCGCGCATGCGCGCACAATTGCCCGAGTCGCTTTATTCCTCTCTTCCGCATGTCCATGACGACCGTCCACACCTCCTCGATCCAGAGCCTGCCCCTGCTCGCGCGCGGCAAGGTGCGCGACAACTACGCGGTCGGCGAGGACCGCATCCTGATGGTGGCGAGCGACCGGCTGAGCGCCTTCGACGTCATCATGGGCGAGCCGATCCCGGGCAAGGGCGTGATCCTCACGCAGATGGCGCTGTGGTGGTTCGAGCGGCTCGGCCACA
>JAKONL010000340.1 GCA_022701965.1 Burkholderiaceae bacterium
CAAGAAGGAGATTTCCCTATGACAACGCTGTCTGGAGCCTCTACGACCCATCAGCTCGCCGTCGCCAATCCGTGGTCGATGGTCCCGCCGCTCGGCAATCTCGACGCCTATATCTCGGCCGCCAACCGCCTGCCGCTGCTTACGCTCGAGGAGGAACAGGGTTTCGCGCGCAAGCTGCGCAGCGACAACGATCTCGAATCGGCCGGGGCGCTGGTTCTCTCGCACCTGCGCCTCGTGGTGTCGATCTCGCGCCAATATCTCGGCTACGGTCTACCGCACGGCGACCTGATCCAGGAAGGCAATATCGGCCTCATGAAGGCGGTCAAACGCTTCGATCCCGACCAGGGCGTGCGGCTGGTGAGCTACGCCATGCACTGGATCAAGGCCGAGATCCACGAGTACATCCTGAAGAACTGGCGCATGGTCAAGGTCGCGACGACCAAGGCGCAGCGCAAGCTGTTCTTCAACCTGCGCTCGATGAAGCAGGGCTTCAAGGCCGACGCCGCCGCTGCCGACGCGAGCACCCATCGCGAGACGCTCAGTCCGTCCGAGGTCAGCGCGATGGCCACGCGGCTGAACGTCAAGCGCGAGGAGGTGCTTGAAATGGAAACGCGCCTGTCGGGCGGCGACGTGATGCTCGACCCGAGTCCGTCGGACGACGGCGACGACGCCTTCGGACCGATCGCCTATCTGGCCGACGCCACGCAGGAGCCGACCGCCCGGCTGGAATCGCAGCGGCACGACCGCATGTCCAGCGAAGGCATCTCGACCGCGCTCGAAGCGCTGGACGACCGCAGCCGGCGCATCGTCGAGGAGCGCTGGCTCAAGGTGAACGACGACGGTTCGGGCGGCATGACGCTGCACGATCTGGCGGCCGTGTATGGCGTATCGGCCGAGCGCATCCGCCAGATCGAGGTCGCGGCGATGAAGAAGATGAAGAAGGCGCTGGCGGACTTCTGATCCCGCCTCGCAGTCGTTGTCGAAAAGCCCGGCTCGACCGGGCTTTTTTTATACTCGCGGCCTTCGCGGTCGCGACGCGCACGACCGTTCGCACGAATCTTCTCCGAGACCCTCGATGACCGTTTCGCATACACGCCGCCGCTCGTCCGCGGCCCTGGCGGCCACCTTGCTGCTCGGGGCCACCGCAGGTGCCAGGGCCTTCGCGGCATCGCCGCTCGCTGGTTGGCCGAGCCGGCCGCTGCGCATCGTGGTCGGCTTTCCCGGCGGGTCGACGCCCGACCTGACGGCGCGGATGATCGCCGAACCGTTGTCGAAGGCCCTCGGCCAGCCGGTGATCGTCGAGAACCGGGTCGGCGCGGGCGGCAACATCGCCGGCGAACTCGTGGCGCATGCGAGCGACGACCACACGCTCAGCGTGATGATCAACGGCAACATGACCATCGCCAGGCTGCTCAACCCCCGCCTGCCCTACGACCCGCTGACCGACCTGCAGCCGATCGCGCTGGTCGGCGTGGCGCCGCTCGTGCTGGCGGCACCGGCGAACGCGCCCGGCGCCACGCCGCGAGACTTCCTGGCAGCGGCGCGGGCCTCGGGCTCGTCGTGGAGCTACGGCACGCCGGGTGTCGGCACGGTCGGGCACCTGGGCATGGAGCTGCTCAACGGACAGCTCGCGGCACGGTCGGTGCACGTGCCCTACCCCGGCTATCCGCAGGTCATCAACGGCCTGATCGGCGGGCAGCTGCAGTGGGCGCTGCTGCCGCCGGCGCTCGCCATGGCACAGGTCCGGGCGGGCAGGCTGCGCGCGATCGGCGTGACCTCGGCCGGCCGCAGCACGCTGGTGCCCGAGCTGCCGAGCCTGACCGAGCTCGGGCTGCCGGGCTTCCAGCTGGAGATCTGGAACGCCGTCGCGGCGCCCAAATCGATGCCCCGGCCGATCGTCGAGCGTCTCGCGGTGCTGGTCGGCGACATCGTCCGCACGCCGGACGCGCGCAGCAGGCTGTTCGCGCAGGGATGGCAGGCGGTGGGCTCGTCGCCCGAAGGGCTGGCGAACCGCATCAAGGCGGACACCGCGCTGCTCGGCGGCGTGATCAGGGCACGCGGCATCACCGCCGACTGAACTGCAGACGGACGGCTCAGCCCTGACCGATCAGCGTCTTCACGTCCGCGACCATCGGCGCCACGCCGGCGCCGTAGCGCGCGTAGAGCCGCAGACGGCCCTGCGTGTCGTAGACGTAGCTGGCGGCCGAATGGTCCACCGTGTAGCTGGTGGGTGTGCTGCCGTCGACCTTCTTGTAATAGAACTTGAAGTCCTTGGCCATCGCCGCGAGCTGCTCCGGCGTCGGAATCAGGGCGACGAAGCTCGGGTCGAAGGCGCCGGTGTAGGCCTTCATGACGGCGGGCGTGTCGCGCTCGGGGTCGACGGTAACGAAGATCACCTGCAGCCGGTCGCCGTCCGCGCCGAGCTGCTGCCTGACCTGCGCCATCTCCGTCATCGTGGTCGGGCAGACGTCCGGGCACTGCGCATAACCGAAGAACAGCACCACCACCTTGCCCTTGAAGTCGGCCAGGGTGCGCGTCCTGCCGTCGGCATCGGCGAGCGCGAAGTCCCTGGCGTAGTCGGCGCCGGTCATGTCGACGGCGTTGAAGCTCGCCTTGGGCGGTGCATCGGCCGAGTCCTTGCAGCCGGCGAGCGGCAGGGCGAACATCGACGCGGCGCCCGTCCAGGCCGCCATGCCGCCGATGCGTTGGATGAAGTCGCGCTTGTTCATGGATCGATCGGCCTGTCGAATGGCGTCGGAAAACGGAATCAGAAAAGGTAGTGATCGACCAGCAGCGCCGCGAAGAGCACGCTCAGGTGGATCAGCGAGAAGCGGAAGGTCCGGCGCGCGAGCGCGTCCGAATAGTTGCGCCACAGCGCGAACGCGTAGCCGCAGAAGCCGATGCTCACCGCCACCGCGACCGCCAGGTACAGCCACCCGCTCATGCCGTAGATGAAGGGCATCAGGCAGGCCGCGAACAGGATGAAGGTGTAGAGCAGCACCTGCAGCCGCGTGAATTCGTTGCCGTGCGTGACCGGCAGCATCGGCAGCCCGGCCTTGCGGTAGTCCTCGACGCGGTAGAGCGCCAGCGCCCAGAAATGCGGCGGCGTCCAAAGGAAGATGATGAGGAAGAGGATCAGCGCCTCGGGACCGACGTCCCCCGTCATCGCAGCCCAGCCCAGCACCGGCGGCATCGCGCCCGAGGCGCCGCCGATCACGATGTTCTGCGGCGTCAGCGGCTTGAGGATCACGGTGTAGATCACCGCGTAGCCGACGAAGGTCGCGAACGTGAGCCACATCGTCAGCGGATTGACCGTGAACCACAGCAGCACCGAACCGGCCGTGCACAGCGCGGCCGAGAAGACCAGGGCCTGCCGGTCGCTCAGCTGGCCGCGCGCGGTCGGGCGCCAGGCGGTGCGCTTCATCTTGGCGTCGATGCCCTTCTCGACCAGGCAGTTGAACGCGGCGGCGGCACCGGCCACCAGCCAGATGCCGATGCAGGCCAGCAGGCCGCGCTGCAGGTCGGCCAGCGAGGGCAGGCCGGGCACGGCGAGCACCATGCCGATGAGCGCACAGAAAACGATCAGCTGCACGACCCGCGGCTTGGTCAGCGCGTAGAACTGGCGCAGCACGCTCGCGGTGGTCTCGGCGTTCGGTGCCGGGGTGGGAACGGGGGTGCTCATGCGGTGCCCGCCTCGCGCGACGTCGCGGACAACGGCGCGACGTCGACGCGGCGTGCCGCGACGCTTTCGCGCCGGCTCTCGCACAGCGCCCAGGTCAGCACGATCGCGAGCGCGGCGGCGCCGCCCGTGTGGAGCACGGCCGCGACGAGCGGCCAGTCGAGCAGCACGTTGCCCAGTCCGGTCGCCAGCTGGAGCAGCGCGAGTCCTGCCAGCCAGCGCGCCTGCGGCCGCAGCGCCACGGCGTCGCGCCGCAGCCGCCAGACCAGCACGCCGATGGCGACGAACACCACATAGGCCATGAGCCGGTGGACGTAGTGGATGGCGGTCAGTGCCGAGAAATCGATCGGTACGCCGCCGGCATCCACGCCGAGTTCGCGCCAGAGCTGGAAACCCTGCGCGAAATTCATCGGTGGCCAGAAGCTGTCCTGGCAGGCCGGAAACTGGGTGCAGGCGAGCACGGCGTAGTTGGTGCTGACCCAGCCGCCGAGCGCAATCTGGACGGTGAGCAGCGCGGCGGTCGCGACCAGCAGCAGGCGCACCGGCGATGGCACGGACGCCGGTCGCCGACCCGTCGCCGCCTGCTGGTAGCGGACGGCCTGGATGCACAGCAGCACGAGCAGCACCATCGCCCCCATCAGGTGGAGCGTGACGATCGCCGGAAACAGCTTGAGCGTCACGGTCCAGGCGCCGAACGCACCCTGGAGACAGACCCATACCAGCGTCGCCGCCGGCCACCAGGCGCTGAGCACGTGCTGCGAGGATTCGCCGGCCGGGGCCGGAAGGCGCCGCTGCCGGCGTCGCTCGATCCAGGTCGCCACGGCCAGCACCAGGATCAGCACGCCGACGCCGGTCGCGAGATAGCGGTGCACCATCTCGACCCAGGCCTTGCCGTGGGTGACGGGACCGGTCGGCTGCGCCGCCTGCGCCATCGCGATCTCGTGTCGCGCGCCGACCGGGCTCGCATTGCCGTAGCAGCCGGGCCAGTCGGGGCAACCCAGACCCGAATCGGTGAGCCGGGTGAAGGCACCGAACATCGTGAGGTCGAAGGTAAGGAACAGCGTCAGCACGGTCAGGGCGTGCAGCCGCCGCGCCTGGCCTCCTCCAGGTCCACCGGCGTTGCGGCGCCAGACCCAGAAGAGCGGCCCGAGCGCGAGCAGCACGCCCACGACCATCAGCCAGGCGACCGGCGCGAAGTCGTAGAGATCGCCCGACGTCATGCGACATGCCCCCCAAGCGAGACACCGCGAAACCGGCTGCACCGGGCCGCAGGTGTCGCCCTCTGCAAGGGCGTTGGCGAAGCGACACGACGTGCGCGAAGACTGGGGGTATGCATGTTATCTACCGGGTTCGTCCCACGAGGACGAGGCTCGCAGCAGGCGGTCGAGATCGCGCTTGGCCTGTGCCGCGCCCGCCGCGTCCATGCGCGCCGGAAAACGCATCATCCAGTTGCCCAGCGGATCGACGACGAAGAGATGCTCGGCCAGCGCATGGCCGGCAACCGGCGCCAGCCACTGCGCGAGCGCGTCGGCCGGCACCCTCAGCACGGTGGCGCCTTGCAGGCCGTTCGCCAGTCGCGCCGGCACGGGCGCCGCGTCGCTCACCAGCCAGACGCGTTCCAGGCGGTCCTTCTCGCGCCCCAGGCTTTCGCGCAGCTGGCGTTGCAGGTAGAGCTGCCGCTCGCACAGCGCATCGCAGGCGGCGTCGGCGACCGTGATCAGCAGCCACTGGCCCTTCAGCGCGCGCAGGGTGGTCGACCTCCCGTCGGGAAGCGTGGCGACGACGGCCGGCAGCGGCCGCTGCGGATCGATCAGCT
>JAKONL010000343.1 GCA_022701965.1 Burkholderiaceae bacterium
GGCCATCAGGCCGCCGGCCCAGGCCAGCACGGCGACGAGACCGGTGACCAGCGCCGGCACGCTGCTGCCGCCGAGCAGGCTCGCCGCGATCGTCCCGGCCGAGGCACCCAGCAGCCAACCCGGACGCGGCGCGGTGCGAAGCTCGCCTCGCACGGTCCAGACCAGCAGGGCCAGCGCGCCGATCGCGAGGATGCCGAGCGGATCGTCCGAACCGTCGCGCATGCGTGCGCCCATCCAGCGCCAGGTCGGCCACAGTGCCGCGGCCTGCAGGGCGAGCCAGGCCAGGGCCGGAACGCGGTCGACGCGGATGCCGTGATCCACGAAACGCGGCGAGCGAAGCGCCAGCGTCGCGAGCGACAGGTGGCTGGCCGGCGACGTCGACGCCAAGGGTCGCATCGTCATGGCGATCACGCGGTGAAGCGACGCGGATCGTGCCGGCGCGCGCGCCGCCGAAGCATCGCGAGCACCGACAGCACGACGGCCATCGCGCCCAGCACTTCCGGCTCCGGCGTGCTCGGGACCTCGGCGCCGAACGCGGTGGGTTCGCCCAGTGCCGACTCGCCCACGCCCCGCGGCAGCGGCGAGGGCTGGTCGACGCCGACGGTATCGCCCGGGGATGCGTGGCGTACCCGCTGGTCGATCGCGATGAAGCTGGTGTACTGCGTCAGCAGGCTGTATTTCAAGCCGAGATCGGTGATGGACTTCGCGAGCGCATCGCCGCCTTCGAGCGCCTCCTGGTCGCTCAGCGAGGCGATGCGATGGCGCGCCCAGAGCGCGCGCAGCGCCGGTGCGTTCCGGCCGGACGTGACGGACCGCCCGTCGGCCACGGCGATCTCTTGCCGGTACGGTCCGCTCGCCGCATGTCCCTCGATCACCATCCGGCCCTTCGCCTCGCCGCGCCATTTGCCGAACACGACCACCGGCCGCTCGCCCAGCACGTCCGGCAGCGCCGACGGCTCGACGTCGTACACGTCCAGTCCTTCGAACCTGGCCTTCACGCCGGTGAGAACCGGCGACTCCACCATGCGGCGAAAGCGCGCCGCTTGTTCGGGCGCCTGCAACGGGTCGGTGATGACGAAGGGCTCGCCCATGCCGGCACGCGCCAATCCTTCCATGAGGTGGCGATTCACCGACGAGCCGATGCCGAAGGCGAACAGGTTCGCCTTCGAAAGGTTGCGACGGACCAGTTCGAAGGCCTCGCGCTCGACCGTCACGTAGCCGTCGGTCACTACCACCACCGTGCGCGAGACGTCGGCCGCCTTCGGTTCCGCGTAGACGCGCTTGAGCGCCGGAATCAGTTCCGTGCTGCCGCCGCCCTCGTAGCCCTGGATCGTCGCCAGCGCCCTGTCGATGTTCGCGCGCGTGGCGGGCACCGATTTCGGCGACAGCATCCTGCTGCTGCCCGAGAACAGCAGCACGTTGAACGTGTCGCTCGGCCGCAGGCCGCCGATGAGGCGTTCGAGCGTGGCCTTGGCCGTGTCGAGCGGAAAACCATGCATCGAACCCGAGATGTCGACCACGAAGATGTAGTCGCGCAGCGAGATCGCGCCGGCGGCGACCGACTTCGGCGGCTCGACCATCGCCAGGAAGAAGTTCTCGGCGCCTTCGCCCCGGCCCTCGTGGAGCATCAGCCCGGCCTCGATCCGCTCGCCGGCCAGCCGGTAGTCGAGCACGAAATCGCGATCGGCCGCGCCCGTCGCCGCAGCGGCGAGCGCGACATCGGCGTGCCGGTCGTCGTTGTTCTTCCTCACATCGATGACATGCGTCGCCGAGCGGATCTCCTTGAGTCCCAGTGGCGTATCGAGCGCGACCTTGAGTTCGAAGGCCGCGCTCGAAGGCACGCCCGCACGCAGGGTCGGTCGTGCGACCCAGGTCGAGCGTGCCGCCTCCGATTGCGGGCTGTTGTAGCGCGGACCCACGACCGTCGGAAACACGAACTGGTACTGGCCGGCACTGGGCACCAGCAGTTCGGTGTAGCGCAGTTCGACCCTGACGTCGTCGCCTGGCAGGATGTTCGAGACGTTCATCTGGAACACGTTGGGCCGATGCTGCTCCAGGAGCGCTGCGGTCTTTCCTTCCTGCTTCGCGGCGTCGTAGTCGATGCGCGCCTGCTGCTTCTCGCAGATCTGCGCCGTGACGAGCCGGTCGCCCAGGCGCACGCTGAGGCCGTTCACCGCGGCCTTCGTCGAGCCCGGAAAGACATACCGCGCCTCGATCGCGCGCGAGCCTTCGTTGCGATAGGTCTGCGTGACCGTCACCTCGGCAATCACGCCGGAGATCCTCACGTCGACGGCGGTCTTCTTGAGCGGCAGCGCGTCGACCGATGCGTCGTCGCTTGCGACGAAGAAATAGGGACTTTCGGTGCGTTGCCGGTCGGCGGTGGTGCGCTCCTGTGCGTGCAGCGGTCGCACGGCGAGCAGCATGAAGGCGGATGTCGCGAGCAGCAGCGTGGCGGCCCACAACAGGTATCCAGGAAATCGTTGGGCGGGGGGATGAGGCATGGCGGCGGTCCTTGTGTCGTCGTGCGAAGTGCACGCGGACCCAATGTCGGCAACGCGCGGGAAGCCAGTGCGAAGTCGGAAAGAACGGGACCGGCTTTTTTCCGGCCGCCGTGTGAAGTCCGCGTGAAGTCGCGGCGCTCAGTGCTTCTGCAGTGGGAGCGTCAGCACGGCCAGGGCGCCGCCGCCCGGGGCATTGTCGAGTTCGGCCTTGCCACGATGCAGTGCCGCGATCTCCTTGACGAACGCCAGGCCGAGCCCGGTGCTCTTCTTGGCACTGTGCGGCCGCGCGAGCGAATAGAAGCGCTGGAAGACCTTGTCGCGGGCGTAGTCCGGAATGCCCGGACCGCGGTCGCGCACGACGATGCGCGCCCGGCGCGCGTCGGCTTCGAGCGCGATCCGCACTTCGCTGCCTTCGGGCGCGAAGTCGATCGCGTTGTCCAGCATGTTGCTCAACGCGCGGCGCAGCAGGAACGGGTCGCCCTCGACCACCGGCGCGGCATGCAGGTCGAGCGCGATGCGCACGTCGCGGGCGACGGCCGCGCCTCGCGCGCTCGCGGCGACCTCCTCGACCAGCGCCGCCAGCGCGACGGGTTCGGTGCGGTCGAGCGCGCGGCGCGTCTCCAGCGCGGTCAGTTCCATCATGCGGTCGACGATCTCCTGGATGCGCAGGGTCTCGCGCGCGATGTTGCCGAGGAAACGCTCGCGTTCTTCCTGCGGCATCGCCGGCTCCTGCAGCAGTTCGGCCGCGCCGCGGATCGCCGACAGCGGACTTTTCACTTCGTGCGTGAAGGTCTGCACGTAGTCCGCGACGTAGTTGCGGCCGGTCAGCGCATCGCGCATCTCGCGGAAACCGCCGCGCAGCGTGTCGACGGCACGCCGTGCCATGCGTGCGATGCCCGGTCGCCGCTGGGTCCGAACCCAGGCGAGGTAGTCGGCGATCAGCCCGAACGGCCGCACCAGCCACACCGACACGATGATCGCCAGCACCAGCAGCGCGAAGGCCGAGCCGACGCCCACCCACAGCGTGCGCGCCCGCGCGTCCTCGATGAACTGGCCGAAGCTGCGGATGGGTTTGCCGACGCCCACCATGCCGACGATCTCGCCGTTCCAGCGGACCGGCGCGCCGACATACATCACCGAGGTACGCGGATCGTTCTCGACATCGCGCGAGGTGCGCGCGCCGTAGAGCCCGGCGAGCGAGCGGCTGACGTCGTTCCAGCGCGAATGGTCCGCCCCGACCTGCAGGCCGCGCGAATCGAACAGCACGCGGCCGCTGCGGTCGGTCACGTAGACGCGCATGTCGACGCTGCGCTTGTGCAGGTTGTAGATCTGTGCGGAGAACTCGCGCGCGGCCAGCGACCGGAAGACCGGCTCCAGCCGTGCAGTGTTGATCGCGCCGGCGATCACGTCCTGCTCGACGAGGCTGGCGACCAGCTGCGAAGTCTCCACCAGCGATTCCTCCGCCGATTCGCGATAGCGCGGATCGATGTCCGCGACCACGCTGTAGAGCAGGAAGGCGATGCCCGCGACATAGATCAGCAGGATGCCGAGAAAGATGCGCGAACGCCTGCTCATCGCGCCGCAGGCGGCAGGTCGTCGTTGAGCGCGTAGCCGGTGCCGCGCAGCGTGCGGATCGGCTCCACGCCGGGTGCGACGGCCTTGAGCTTGGCGCGCAGTGTCTTGACATGCGCGTCCACGGTGCGGTCGAAGGTGTCGCCGGGATCGTCCCAGACCTGCGCCATCAGCTCGTCGCGCGTGTAGACGCGGCCCGGGCGCTGCACCAGGAGCCGCAGCAGTCCGTACTCGTAGCGGGAGAGCTCCAGCACGCATCCGTAATAGCGGATGCGATGGCGCTGCTCGTCCACCAGGAAGGGCTGGGAGGCGATTTCCGTTGTCGGCATGGGGTGGACCCCCTGCGGCTGCGCTACGACGCGCACGCTGCGCCTGAGGATGGTCCTGACCCGGGCGACGAGTTCTCTGGGGGAGAAAGGCTTGGCGATGTAGTCGTCGGCACCGAGCTCGAGCCCCACCACACGGTCGATCTCGTCGCTGCGCGCGGTCAGGAACAGCATCGGCACTTCGACGCCGTAGGTCGCGGGCGTCATGGCGTGGAGACGCTTGAAGAGTTCGAAGCCGCTCATGTCCGGCAATCCGATGTCCAGGATGACCAGCGCAGGCGTCTCGCGTGCGAATTCGGCGATCGCGGCCTCTGCCGTGGAGCACCAGACGGGAGTGAAGCCGTCGCTGCGCAGCACGTACTGCAGCGTGTCGGCGATGCCCGATTCGTCTTCGGCAATCAGGATTCTGGGTCTGAAACCCGCGGGCGATGCGCTCATGGACCGGATGTTAGCGAGGCTCTTCTTTCGGTACCGGCGCGACGTCCACTTGTCCCGCCGGCTCCGCCTTCGTGGCGGAAAGCCTTTTTTT
>JAKONL010000349.1 GCA_022701965.1 Burkholderiaceae bacterium
CGCCATCACCGTGCGCAGCACCGGCCGCGAGGCCGCGATCACCATCACCACGAAGACGAACAGCGGCTCGGTGTAGTTGCGCGACTCCGCATAGTCGAGCGCCGGCCCGCCGCCCGAGAGCAGCGCCATCGCCAGCACCAAAACGATGGCCCAGAAGCCGAACACCACCTCGACCTCGCCGAGCAGGTGGAACAGCCCCGCATGGCGTGGATGGCGATGCGCGAGACGCTCGAAGCGC
This sequence comes from Burkholderiaceae bacterium, assembly GCA_022701965.1. The sequence goes on from JAKONL010000349.1 coordinate 239, forward strand.
TTGGCAGCGAAGGTGTGCAGCAGCGCGACGGCGAAGATCGCGGCGGCGATCGCCTGGAGGGGAGTGGCGGACATGGCGCCGATTGTCGCGAGTGCCGCGATCGCCGCTCAGTGGCCGTGGTGCCCTTCGGCCGGCTTGCGGATCTGCACCTCGACTTCGGCGGCCGCCGGCGCATGGTGCGACGGCATCGCCGCCGCGCCGGCATCGCGATGCCTCGGCGCCTCCTGCGGCAGCCCGTTCTCGACCTCGTGCGCCACCGAGCCGGGCGGGTGCGCGAACCAGCCGGCATCGCGCGCGGCACCCGCCTTGCGGTCGCGACGCACCTTGAGCATGCTGAACATGCCGCCCATCGCCATCGGGCCGAAGGGACCGCGTCCGGCCATCATGGGCGCGGTGTTGGCGGGAATCGGCATCTCCATGCCGGCCATGTCGGCCATGCCGCGCTCGCCCATCGCCATGTAGCCGGGCACCAGGTTGGCGATCCGGCGCGCCAGGTCCTTCTGCTCGACGCCGATCATGGTCGGCACGTCGTGGCCCATCGCGTTCATCGTGTGGTGGCTCTTGTGGCAGTGGAAGGCCCAGTCGCCCTCCTCGTCGGCCACGAACTCGAACTGCCGCATCTGGCCGACCGCCACGTCGGTGGTGACCTCGGGCCAGCGCGCGCTCCTGGGCACCGGCCCGCCGTCGGTGCCGGTGACCTGGAATTCGTGGCCGTGCAGGTGCATCGGGTGGTTGGTCATGGTGAGGTTGCCCACGCGCACGCGCACCCGGTCGCCCAGGCGCACGTCGAGCGAGTCGATGCCCGGGAAGACGCGGCTGTTCCACGACCAGATGTTGAAGTCGAGCATCGTCGCGACCTTCGGCACGGCGCTGCCGGGCTCGACGTCGTAGGCGTTGAGCAGGAACACGAAGTCGCGGTCCACCCGGTCGATCAGCGGATGGTGGCCCCGGGGGTGCGTGACCCACGAGCCCATCATGCCCATCGCCATCTGCACCATCTCGTCGGCATGCGGGTGGTACATGAAGGTGCCCGGTCGGCGCGCCATGAACTCGTAGACGAAGGTCCTGCCCGGCGGGATGCCCGGCTGCGTGAGCCCGGTCACGCCGTCCATGCCGTTGGGCAGGCGCTGGCCGTGCCAGTGCACGCTGGTGTGCTCGGGCAGCCGGTTGGTGACGAAGATGCGCACGCGATCGCCCTCCACCACCTCGATCGTCGGCCCCGGCGACTGGCCGTTGTAGCCCCAGAGCCTGGCCTTGAAGCCGGGCGTCAGCTCGCGCACCACCGGCTCGGCGACGAGGTGGAACTCCTTCACGCCGTCCTTCATGCGCCAGGGCAGCGTCCAGCCGTTGAGCGTGACCACCGGGTCGTAGGGCCGTCCGTTCGGCGGCACCAGCGGCGCCATGGTGTCGGGCGACGCCTGCAGCACCGGCTCGGGCAATGCGGCCATCGCCACCCTGCTCACGCCGGCGGCGGCCACGGCGGCCGTGCCGGCACCGATGCCAGCCAAGAAATTACGTCTGTTGTTCATGCGGGTCATGTCGTTCATTCCGTCGTGGTGGGTCGGCCCATGACCGATGCGGCCAGCGCGGCGTCGGCGAGCCAGAACTCGCGCTGCGCCTCGATCGCGCGGTTCACGCTCGCGACCTGGTCGCGTGCGTCGGCCAGCAGCTCGAAGACGCCGATCAGCATCGCGTTGTAGCGAAGCAGGTTCTCGTCGGCCATCGCCCGGCGCAGCGGCACCACCTCGTCGCGCTGGTGGCGGGCGACGTCGTACGCGCTGCGGTAGGCCGAGTAGCCCTCGCGCAGCTGCGATGCGGCGGCGCGCACCGTCGCGTCGTAGCCGTTCGCGGCGGCGAGCGACTGCGCATCGAGCGCGTCGCGGCGCGCGTCGCCCCAGTCGAACAGCGGCAGCCGGATGTCGAGCTCGAAGCCGCGCCGCGTGCGCGTCGGGCCGGCGACGCCATCGACGCCGTTGAAAAGGGTGTCGCGCCGCACGCCGGCCTGCACGGCGGTGAACGTCGAGAGCAGGTTCAGGCCCTGCGAGCGGCCCGCGGCGTCGAGCCGTGCGCGCGCGATCTGCACGTCGAGCCGCTCGGCGGTGGCGGTCGCAGCGATCTCGCCCGCGTCGCGCGGCGAGGCGGGCAGTTCCGCGAGCCGCTCGGGCAGGCGCAGCGTCGCGGCCTGCGCATCGTCCAGCCCGAGCGCGCGGACCAGTTCCTCGCGCCGCGCGGCGGCCGCGTGCATCGCCAGGGCGAGCTGCGTCGTCGCGTCGGCCTGGAAGACCTGCTGGCGCGCGTGCTGCAGCCGGCTGAAATTGCCGGCCTCCTGCATCCGGCGCGCCAGTTCGGCGCTCGCCGCGGCCGACTCGTTCACCTGCACCGCATAGCCGAGCGACTGCTGCGCCGCCACGGCGCGCACCCAGGCCTGCCGCACGCCCGTGACCTGCGCGACCACGGCGTCCGTCAGCTGGAGCCTGGCGCGGTCGGACGCGCTTTCGGACAGCGCGCGACGCTGCGGCAGCAGCAGCAGGTCGACCAGACCGAAGGACAGCAGACGGCCGAGTTCGAGTTCGTCGCCCAGGCGCAGGCGCTCGAAGGCGAAGACCGGATTGGGCAGCCGGCCGAGCTGCGCCGCGGCGGCGAGGTCGACCGCGCTGCGCGCGACGAGCGACTGCACGGCCGGGCTGTTGGCCAGCGCGAGCTGCACCGCGTCGTCCTGCGACAGCGGGCGCGCGAGCAGTTCGTCAGACAGGGCGGCGCGCCGGTCGCGCTGCGCCTGCGTGCGGGCCAGTTCGAGCTTGCCGCCGGTGAAGGCCTGCGCGCGGGCGTTGCTGTCACGTACCGCGTCGTCGATGCCGACGGACGCGCAGCCCGCGAGAAGCGTGGCGGCGAGGACGACGCCCAGGCGTGCGAGCGCCGCGGGTGCGCCTGGGGCGGGAGGCGGGACCGGCCTCGGGGCCGGCGGAAGACGCAGCGAGAGATTGGGCGAGAGTTCGGGCGAGAGATGGACCATGACGTCCTCGCGAGTTCATGAAGGAGGGATGCCGGACTGCCCCGTGGGGCCCGGCCCGGGCGAAGCGGGCGACGCACGGGCGCTCTCGCGACGGCCCGCGATGCGGATCGCGGACGCACGAAGGCCCGATGGCTCAGGCGCGCGGTGGCCGGTCGGGCAGGCGCGGCGTGCGCGTCGCGATCGCGAAGGACGGCTCGGCCGGATCGGCCGTCGGCAGGTCGTGGAAGACGACCGCGATGGCCGGGCCGGTCAGCGCCGTCGCATGGCAGGCACCGCAGGTGGCGCACTGGTGCGCCGGGTCGGCCGATGGGTCGGGACTGTGCGAATCGCCAGGGTCGCCATGGGCGTGCACGGCTTTCCCGGCCTGACGGGCGGCTGCACCGGCGTCACCGTGTCCCGCACCGCAGGACGGCATGCCCGCGGCCACCACCGCCTGGAAAGGCATGGCGATCATCGCGATACAGAGGACGAGCAGGCGAAGCCAGGACATCCGCGGCACTGTGCACCCTTCCACGGTGTCAAGGTCAAGCCGCGAGCACCTCGCG
>JAKONL010000390.1 GCA_022701965.1 Burkholderiaceae bacterium
ACGACCGAGAACATCGAACAGGCCGTGGCCCGCCAGACCGACAAGGGCCGCGATGCAGCCCGCGTGGCGGTCGAGATGGCGCGGCTCCTCGCCACACTGACCTGACATGACCGAAGACATTACCAAGACCACCGCAGCCGCCAAGCCGCCGCGCCAGACGCGCACCGGCCTCACCAGCACCGGCGCGCGCAAGGCCTCGGCCAAGTCCAACCGCAGCCGCTCGCGCGAGTTCGCGCTGCAGGCGCTCTACCAGCACCTGGTCGGGCGCAACGACCCGACCGACATCGACCATTTCACGCGCGACCTCGCCGGCTTCCACAAGGCGGACGCCGCCCACTACGACGCGCTGCTGCACGGCTCGATCCGCGAGGAAGCCGAACTCGACGCGCTGATCGTGCCGCTGCTCGACCGCAAGATGGCCGAGATCTCGCCGGTCGAGCATGCGGTGATGTGGATCGGCGTCTACGAGTTCAGGCACTGTCTGGACGTGCCGTGGCGCGTGGTGCTCAACGAATGCATCGAGCTTGCCAAGGAGTTCGGTGGTACCGACGGCCACAAGTACGTCAACGCGGTGCTCAACGGCGTCGCGCCGCAGCTGCGCACGCTCGAAGTCGAGGCCGACCGCGCGTCGGGCAAGGCACGCCCGTGAGGGTCTCGTCGCGCGCCGAGCGCATCGAGCCGTTCTACGTGATGGAGGTCGCCAAGGCCGCGGGTGCCCTGGCGCGCGAGGTCGCGCATACCGACCGGCCGATGATCTTCCTGAACATCGGCGAGCCCGACTTCACCGCACCGCCGCTGGTCCAGGAAGCGGCCCTGCGCGCCGTGCGCGCCGGCGCGACGCAGTACACGCAGGCGACCGGCCTCGACGCCCTGCGCGAACGGATCAGCGGCTGGTACCGCCAGCGCTTCGGCGTCGACGTGCCGGCGCGGCGCATCGTCGTCACCGCCGGCGCGTCGGCCGCGTTGCAGCTCGCCTGCCTGGCGCTGATCGAGGCCGGCGACGAGATGCTGCTGCCCGACCCCAGCTATCCGTGCAACCGGCATTTCGTAACGGCCGCCGACGGCGTGCCGGTCCTGATCCCGACCACCGCCGCCGAGCGCTTCCAGCTGAGCGCCGACAAGGTCGAGAGTGCCTGGACGCCGCGCACGCGCGGCGTGCTGCTCGCGTCGCCCTCGAACCCGACCGGCACCTCGATCGCACCCGACGAACTGCGGCGCATCCACGACGTCGTGACACGTCGCGGCGGCATCACGATCGTCGACGAAATCTATCTCGGCCTGTCCTACGACGAACACTTCGGCCAGACGGCGCTCGCCATCGACGATCAGGTCATCAGCATCAACAGCTTCAGCAAGTACTTCAGCATGACCGGCTGGCGGCTCGGATGGATGGTGGTGCCCGACGCGATCGTGCCGGCCGTCGAGCGGCTGGCGCAGAACCTGTTCATCTGCGCGAGCACGGTCTCGCAGTCCGCGGCGCTGGCCTGCTTCGAGGATGCGAGCATCGCCGAGTACGAACGCCGGCGCACCGAGTTCAGGGCCCGGCGCGACTGGTTCATCCCGCAGTTGAACGCGCTCGGCCTCGCGGTGCCGGTCGTGCCCGACGGCGCGTTCTATGCCTGGGCCGACTGCACGGCCTTCGCGCAGCGCCTGGGCATCTCGGGCAGCTGGGACTTCGCCTTCGAGGCGATGAAACGCGCCCACGTGGCCGTCACGCCGGGCCGCGATTTCGGCAATGCCGCAACCGGCGGTTTCGTGCGCTTCTCGACCGCGAGTTCGATGGCGCACCTCGAGGAAGCGGTGGTGCGCCTGGCCGCGCTCAAGGCGTCGGCCGCATGAGCTTCGCCTTCGACGTCCGCGTGTATTGGGAGGACACCGACGCCGGCGGCATCGTCTTCTATGCGAACTACCTGAAGTTCATGGAGCGCGCGCGCACCGAATGGCTGCGCTCGCTCGGCATCGCGCAGCGCACCCTGCGCGAAGCCACGGGCGGCATGTTCGTGGTGAGCGAGACGCAGCTCAAGTACCACCGGCCGGCCCGCCTGGACGACGAACTCCGCGTGACGGCCGAACTCCGACAGATCGGTTCCGCCTCGCTGATAATCGGCCAGCGCGTGCTATCGAAATCGGAGCGTCCGAACGACCTGCCCCACGTCCTTTGCGAAGGCACGATCCGTATCGGCTGGGTCGACGACACCACGCTGCGTCCCGCGCGCATGCCGCGCGATGTCGCGGGAACCCTCGAGCGCTACCGCAGCTCCATGTCTCAAACCTTCACGCCATGAACCAAGATCTCTCCATCGTCACCCTTCTGCTGCATGCGAGCTTCGTCGTGCAGCTGGTCGTGCTCCTGCTGGTGGGCATTTCCATCGCCAGCTGGGCCGCGATCTTCCGCAAGTACTTCGCGCTCAAGCGCATGCGCTCGCTCAACGACGAATTCGAGCGCGAATTCTGGTCGGGCACCAGCCTGAACGAGCTCTTCGCGTCGGCCGCGCAGAACGCCAAGCTGTCCGGTCCGATGGAACGGATCTTCGCGTCCGGCATGCGCGAATATCAGAAGCTGCGCGAGCGCCACGTGTCCGATGCCGGCACGCTGCTCGACGGCGCGCGCCGTGCGATGCGCGCGAGCTTCCAGCGCGAACTGGACGTGGCCGAGTCGAACCTCTCGTTCCTTGCGACCGTCGGCTCGGTGTCGCCCTACGTCGGCCTCTTCGGCACCGTCTGGGGCATCATGCATGCGTTCACCGGCCTGGCCGCGCTGGCGCAGGTGACGCTCGCGACGGTCGCACCGGGCATCGCCGAAGCCCTGGTCGCTACCGCGATCGGCCTGTTCGCCGCGATCCCGGCCGTCGTCAGCTACAACCGCTTCGCCCGCGAGATCGACAAGATCGCCATCGCGCTGGAGACCTTCACCGAAGAGTTCTCCAACATCCTTCAGCGCAACCTGTCCACGCAGATCCCGGCGGCGGGCGGCGTGGGCCAGGCGTCTTCCACCGGCCGCTGAGCCGAGCCCGAAGGAGCAGAACCCATGGCCGCAGTTTCATCCCGGGGGCGCGGACGCCGCACCATCAACGAGATCAACATGGTCCCGTTCATCGACGTGATGCTGGTGCTGCTGATCATCTTCATGGTCACCGCGCCGCTCATCACGCCGAGCGTCATCAACCTGCCGAGCGTCGACCGGGCCAACAAGCAGCCTGACAAGCCGGTCGAGATCGTGATCAAGTCGGACGACGAGATCCAGGTGAAGAAGGATGCGTCCAGCGGCACCGGCGGCGCGAACGTGCCGTTCGCGCAGATCGGCAAGGCGGTGCAGGCGGCGCAGGGCGGCGACGCCCAGCGGCCGGTCGTGATCAGCGCCGACAAGTCGGTGAAGTACGAGACGGTCGTCAAGGCGATGAACGAGCTCAAGCGTGCGGGCGTCGAGCGCGTCGGGCTTTCCGTGACGACCACCGGCGCGAAGTAACGAATGTCGCTTGCTGCCGATCGTCTCGAATTCACGCCGCCGCCGCAGCGCGGAACACCTCGTGCGATCGTCTTCGCGCTGCTCGCGCACGGGGTGCTCATCGCGGCGCTGACCTGGGGCGTGCACTGGAAGCGCGACGCCGAGGACGATGCGGTCGAGGCGGAGATCTGGTCGACCACCGTGCAGCGCGCGGCGCCGCGCCTGTCGCAACCGCCGGCACCGACGCCGACGCCCGTGACACCGCCGCCGCCGCCGGCACCTGCTCCGGCACCCCGGCCCGCTCCGCCGCCGCCGCCTCCCCCACCGCCCGCGCCTGCGGTCCGCGCACCCGACCCGACGCCGGCGCCGCGCGCCCCGGACATCGCACTGGAACGCGAGAAAAAGGCGAAGGAACAGAAGGAACGCGAACTCGAGCAGGCGCGCCAGGAGAAGAAGGTCGAGGCCGCACGCAAGGCCGCTCAGGAGAAGAAGGAACTCGAGGCGAAGCAGCGCGCCGAGGAAGAAGCCCAGGACCGCAAGGAAGCGCAGCAGAAGGCACTGGCCGACGCGCGGAAGAAGAAGGAGGCCGAGCAGAAACAGGCCGAAGCGAAGCAGGCGCAGGCGGAAGCGGCGAAGAAGAAGGAGGCCGAGGCCAGGCAGGCCCAGGCCGATGCCGCGAAGAAGGCCGCGGCCACGGAAGCCGCCGCCAGGCAGGCGGCCGCCGATCGAGCCGCGACGCTCAGGCGCATGCAGGGCTTGGCGGGTGCGAGCGGTGACGACAACGCTACCGGCAATGCGCTCAAGTCCAGCGGCCCTTCGGGCAGTTACGGCGCCAAGGTGGCTGCCGCGGTGCGCCCGAACGTCGTCTTCCCCGACGCCGATCTGGTCAACGGCAATCCGAAGGCGGAGTTCGAGGTCAAGCTGGCGCCGGACGGCACGATCGTCGGCGTGAAGCTCGTGAAGTCGAGCGGGTTGCCGAACTGGGACGAGGCCGCCGAACGCGGACTGCGAAAGACCGACAAGTTGCCGCGCGACAACGACGGCAGGATCTTCCCGTCGCTGGTCGTCGCACTTCAGCCCAAGCGCTGAGCGAGGCGGTTCCTGCCGCAGCAGGAGCTGTCAGCGCAGGGTATTGCGCACCTTGCGCATCGCCTGCCACATGTACGACTTCCCGTTGTCGCGCCAGGGCTGGCGGCCGACGGGCGCCGGCTTCATTCCCACCCGGCGCAGCGCACGGCGCGACATGTGGTTGAAGCGCAGCGCGTTCTGCCAGGCCAGGCTCTCGCGCGTGCTGAAGAAGATCGACAACGAGATCGAGACGTCCTCGGAGCCGTTGCGCACATGGTGGCCGGCCGTGAACGGAATGTGCACCGCATCGCCCGGACGGAACTCGTGCTTGGTGGCGAGCGCATCGAATTCCGGCTTCCAGGGCAGCTTCGTATTCTCGAGCGCGACGTAGGCTTCGCGATTTTCCGGACTGACGAGCGCGTCGTTCCATTGCGGGAAGACCGACACCTCCTTGCTCCCGCGGAACTGCATCAGGAAGTTCGAATAGCGGTCGATGTGAAAAGGCGTGATGCTGTCGGGCGACGCGATGAACATGAACAGGCGCGGGTCGGAAACACGCTCGCCGACGCCGCATCTGCGCATCACCTCCTCCACGTCGGCGATGAGTTCGCGGTAGAGCGACTTGAACGATGCGTCCTCCTCGGGGCCATCGACCATGATGTAGGAGTCCGATACGCGGATCTGCTCGATCGTCTCCTCGATGGTCAGCACCTTGGTCGGCGTCCTGCACATCACCGACTCGAAATCGTCGCCATTCTTCAGCAGGCCTTTCGAATGCTTGACGCGGCCCTCCGACAGGGCCGGCAACACCCGCGACAGGTTCTCCAGCGTCAGTGCGGGATGTCCCATGAGCTTGTGCTGGAACTTGAAGGTTTCGCGGTCGAGCAGGTCGAGCGAGGGCGAGTCTTCAAAGCAGCGCATGCAGGGGTCTCCGGTCGATGACGGTGGGAATCAACGACAAAATGTAAATCAATCTATGCTTTTTGGCATAAGCAGGCTCGTAAAGTACCTCTTTTTGCCTACTCGTACACGATGACGGCTTGTCCGGCGTCCGCCTGCGCAATCCAGCTGGCGAGTGCCGCATCGTTGGGAAAGAACCTGGCGTTCTCGCCGAGCTGGAGCTCGACCCGCGCTCCGGCGCGCGCCAGCGTGAGCCGCACCGGCATTCCCTGCCGCACCTCACCCGCCTCGGTCGTCTCCAGACGCGGCGGAAAATCCTTCACGAGCCGCGCGATGTCGGGCGTCCTGCCGTTGACAGCCACACGCAGGAACTTGCCGAATCGACAGCGCGCGGTCGCCAGATCCCAGACCTGCTGCACCTGGAAGCGGGCCTCGAAACCGCCCCGGCCCGGTTGCAGCCGGCCGCTGACGATCACGAGTTCGTCGTCCTTCAACGTGTTGCGGTTGGCGTTCATCACCGCCTCGTCGGCCGTCGCCTCGATCGAGGCGGACTTGTCGTCGAGCTTGAAGATCGCCAGCCGGCCGCGCTGGCCGTTGATGACGCGCAGGTCGCCGACGATGCCGGCGATCACCTGCTGCTCGCGCGAGTCGAGCAGTTCGTCGATCTCGCGCCTGCAGAAACGCCGTACCTCGTGCGCGACCTCGTCGAAGAGATGGCCCGACAGGTAGAAACCGACCGCGACCTTCTCGAAGGTCAGCCGTTCCTTGACGCCCCACTGCGCCGCCGCGACGAGTTCGGGCTCCGCGGTCGCCGAGCCGTGCTCGCTGTCGCCGAAGATGTCGACCTGCGCCACGTTCGCCTGCGTCGCGTTGGCGAACTCGAAGGCGCGGTCGATCGAGGCCACGAGCGAGGCACGGTTGTCGTGGATGGCATCGAAGGCGCCGGCCTTGACCAGCGCCTCGACCGTGCGCTTGTTGATGCGCTGGCGGTCCACGCGCACGCAGAAGTCGTAGAGGCTGCCGAAGGGCCCGCCCTCCTCGCGCGCCTTGACGATCGCCTCGACCGCGAGCTGGCCGGTGCCCTTGACGGCGCCCAGGCCGTAGCGGATCGACTTGTCGGTCACCGGCTCGAAGCGGTAGTTGCCGCTGTTGACGTCGGGCGGCTCGAACGTGATGCCGAAGTTCTTGACCGCGTCCTCGAACAGCACCTTGAGCTTGTCGGTGTCGTCCATTTCCACGGTCATGTTGGCGCAGAAGAACTCGGCCGTGTAGTGCACCTTGAGCCAGCCGGTGTGGTAGGCGAGCAGCGAGTAGGCGGCCGCATGCGACTTGTTGAAGCCGTAGCCCGCGAACTTCTCCATCAGGTCGAAGATCTCGTCGGCCTTGTCCTCTGGAATGCCATGGGTCGCGAACGCGCCGGAGCGGAATTTCTCGCGGTGCTCGGCCATTTCCTCGAGCTTCTTCTTGCCCATCGCCCGGCGCAGCAGGTCGGCGCCGCCGAGCGAGTAGCCGCCCAGGATCTGCGCGGTCTGCATGACCTGCTCCTGGTAGACCATGATCCCGTAGGTTTCCGACAGCATCTCGGCCACCGCCGGATGCGGATATTCGACGTCCTCGCGGCCGTGCTTGCGCGCCACGAAGCTCGGGATCAGGTCCATCGGGCCTGGCCGGTAGAGCGCGTTGAGCGCGATCAGGTCTTCCAGCCGCGTCGGGCGCGCGTCCTTGAGCATGCCCTGCATGCCGCGCGATTCGAACTGGAACACCGC
>JAKONL010000610.1 GCA_022701965.1 Burkholderiaceae bacterium
CTATTTCGTGCCGGACGTGGCCTATCACATCGCCAAGTGGGAGCGGGGCTTCCACCGCGTGGTCAACATCCAGGGCACCGACCACCACGGCACCATCGCCCGCGTACGCGCCGGCCTGCAGGCGGCCGGCGTCGGCATTCCGTCCGGCTATCCCGACTACGTGCTCCACACGATGGTGCGCGTCGTCAAGGGCGGCGAGGAGGTCAAGATCAGCAAGCGCGCGGGCAGCTACGTCACGCTGCGCGACCTGATCGAATGGACCAGCACCGACGCCGTGCGCTTCTTCCTGCTCAGCCGCAAGCCCGATACCGAGTACACCTTCGACATCGACCTGGCCGTGGCGAAGAACAACGACAACCCGGTCTACTACGTGCAGTACGCGCATGCGCGCATCTGCTCGGTGCTGGCGTCGTGGAAGGAGAAGGACGGCGGCGACGCGGCGGCCCTGAAGGACGTCGATCTCGCGGCGCTGTCGACCCCCGCCGCGCAGTCGCTGATGCTGCTGCTGGCCAAGTACCCTGACATGCTCGCCGCCGCCGCGAAGGACTTCGCGCCGCACGACGTCGCCTTCTACCTGCGCGAACTCGCCGCCAGCTACCACAGCTACTACGACGCCGAGCGCATCCTGGTCGACGACGAAGCGGTCAGGAACGCCCGGCTCGCGCTGGTCGCCGCGACCGCGCAGGTACTGCACAATGGCCTCGCGATGCTGGGCGTGAGTGCGCCGAGCAAGATGTGACCCCATCCCCCACACCATGAAATCAAGACTAGGCGAGAGACAGCGTGGAAATACCGCCATCGGGCTGATCGTCGGCCTCGTGGTCGGCCTGGGCGTGGCGCTCGGCATCGCGGTCTACGTGACCAAGGTGCCGGTCCCGTTCATGACCAAGACGCAGCGTGGCGGCGCCGAGCAGGACGAGGCCGAGGCGCGCAAGAACCGCGACTGGAACCCCAACGGCCCGCTGGCCGGCAAGGCCGGTCAGCGAACCCCGGCCGTGCCATCCTCGCCGACGCAGCCGGCCTCGGTCGGCCCGCTCAATCCGGGGGCGACCGCGTCGGCGCCTACGACGGCGACGCCGGCCGTCCCGGCCGCAGTGCCTTCGACAGCGCGCACGACCCGCGCGCCGGTGCCGGTCGAAGCCGCGCGAACTCCGCCGGCCGCGAGCGCCTCCAGCGACCCGCTCGGCGACCTGGCGCGCGCGCGTTCCGGCACGGCGGTCGCGTCGAGCGACGGCGGCAGCGGTGCCGCATCGGGCGCCGACCCCTTCATGTATTTCGTCCAGGCGGGCGCCTACCGCACCACCGACGACGCCGAATCGCAGCGCGCCAAGCTGTCGCTGATGGGCGTCGAGGCCCGCGTGACGGAGCGCGAGCAGGCCGGGCGCACCGTCTACCGCGTGCGCGCCGGCCCGTTCAACCGGAAGGACGAAGCCGACCGCCTCAAGGAGCGCCTCGACAGCGGCGGCCTCGAGTCGAACCTGGTGCGCGTCCAGCGCTGAGCGTCGTCGCCAGCGAGCCTCGCGGTCCCGCCGCGATCCGGCGCGGGGAACTCCGCGCCAACCCCCGGCTCTTTCAGCCACAGGAGAACCCATTCAATGAAACGCCGTGATTTTTCGCTGACCGCCGCCTCGCTCGGCCTGCTTCCCTTCATCGCCGGCACGGCCGGCACGGTGGCGCATGCGCAGTCGTCCGTCGAGCCGAAGGCCGGCAAGGACTTCATCGCCCTGAACAAGCGCGCACCGATCGACACCCCGGCCGGCAAGGTCGAGGTGGTCGAGTTCTTCTCGTACAACTGCCCGCATTGCGCCGCGTTCGAGCCGCAGCTCGAGGCCTGGGTCAAGCGCCTGCCGGCCGACGTCGCCTTCAAGCGCATCCCCGTTCCCTTCGTCGGCAACGACACCGAGCCCAAGCAGCGGCTCTACTACACGCTCGAGGCCATGGGCAAGGTCGACGAATTCCAGATCCCGCTGTTCCAGGCGATCCACCAGCAGCGCCAGCCGCTGAGCGGCGACGCCGGCATCCTGGCCTGGGTCGCCAAGCAGCCGACGCTCGACGCCAAGAAATTCGGCGAGCTGTTCAAGTCGTTCACGGTCGTGGGCAAGGCCAAGCGCGCGACGCAGCTAACCACCGACTACCAGGTCGCTGGCGTACCGGCTCTCGGCGTGGCTGGCCGCTACTACATCGACGGCGACACGGCCGGCTCGCTGGGCCGTGCACTGCAGGTCACCGAATTCCTCATCGGCGAGGCCCGCAAGGGTTGAGCCGGCGCGACGGGCCGGCTCCCGGCCACGTACGGAGCTCGCTTCGGCGAGCTTTTTCGTCTGTGCGTCGGCGCGACGGACCTGACGCTTACAATCTCAGAGCAAGTTTCGTGCCTTTATGAACAAGCGACTTCAACTTCTTCGATCATTCCCTCGCCGTCCCGTCATGGTCATGGCCGCCACCGTCGCGCTGACGGCGACGCTCGTCGCACCCGCGCAGGCCGAGAAGGCCGACCGGACGAAACCGATGAACATCGAGGCCGACGCCATGCGCTACGACGACCTCAAGCAGACCAGCGTGTTCACCGGCGGCGTACTGGTGACCAAGGGCACGATCATCATCCGCGGCGCGCGCATCGACGTGCGGCAGGACCCGGAGGGCTACCAGTACGGGGTCGTGACCGCGGCGCCGGGCAAGCTGGCCTACTACAAGCAGAAGCGCGATGCCGGCACCGACGAGTGGACCGAGGGCGAATCCGAGGTCATCGAATACGACAGCCGTGCCGACAACGTGAAGTTCATCCGCCGTGCCGTGATGCGCCGGCTGATCGGCGCCACGCCCAACGACGAGACCACGGGCGAGCTGATCGTCTACGACCAGGGCAACGACACCTTCACCGTCAACGGCGCGCCGCTGCCGCCCGGCGCCAGCGTGGCCGCGGGCGCGCAGGGCGGTCGCGTGAAGGCCATCCTGACGCCGCGCGCGGCCGGGACGCCGCCGGCCGGCGCCGCCGCCGCTCCGGCCGGGCGCGGCCTGCGCCCGAGCAGCACGCTCGGCGGTGGAGACGCGGCCAAGTGAGCATCGACGCCAACCTCGTCGCGCCACGGAACGCGTCCGTCGGCCAGGCGGCGGAACCGGCCGGCAGCCGCCTCGTCGTGCGCGGCCTGCAGAAGCGCTACGGCAGCCGGCAGGTGGTGAAGAACGTCTCGCTGCAGGTGCAGAAGGGCGAGGTCGTCGGCCTGCTGGGCCCGAACGGTGCCGGCAAGACGACGTCCTTCTACATGATCGTCGGCCTGGTGCGCGCCGACGCCGGCGAGATCAGCATCGACGGCGAGCCGATCGCGCACATGCCGATCCACAAACGCGCGCGCATGGGCCTGAGCTACCTGCCGCAGGAAGCGTCGATCTTCCGCAAGCTCACCGTGCGCGAGAACGTGCGCGCCGTGCTCGAGCTGCAGCAGGAGCCCGACGCCAAGGGCCATATGGCCTCGCTGAGCAAGCAGCGCATCGACCAGCGCCTCGAGGAGCTGCTGGCGGACCTGCGCGTCGAGCACCTGCGCGATTCGCCGGCGCTGGCGCTGTCGGGCGGCGAACGCCGGCGCGTCGAGATCGCCCGGGCGCTGGCCACGCAGCCGCGCTTCATCCTGCTGGACGAGCCCTTCGCCGGCATCGACCCGATCGCCGTGATCGAGATCCAGCGCATCGTCAGTTTCCTGAAGAGCCGCGGCATCGGCGTGCTCATCACCGACCACAACGTGCGCGAGACGCTGGGCATCTGCGACCACGCCTTCATCATCAGCGACGGTCAGGTGCTCGCCGAAGGCACGCCGTCGGACATCGTCGACAACGCCGAAGTGCGCCGCGTGTATCTCGGCGAACACTTCCGGATGTGACCCTCTTGAACCATCGGACGGCATGAAACAGGGCCTGTCGCTGCGGGTCTCGCAGCATCTCGCGCTCACGCCCCAGCTGCAGCAGTCGATCCGGTTGCTGCAGCTGTCGACGCTCGAACTCAGCCAGGAAGTCGAGCAGATGCTCGACGAGAACCCGTTCCTCGAACGCACGGCCGAGGAAGCGCAGCGCGAGGAGTTCGGCATCGATTCGGTCGATGCACCCGGACCGCGCGACGAGGAACCGTCCGGTGCCGGCGTCGCATCTCCGGGCGACGGTGTCGCCGCGACGTCGAGCGCCGAATCCGAGGCCCCGGCCACCGACTCCGCCGAGATCGCCGACGCCCAGCCCGACTGGGAAGGCGACGGCACGGTCGAGATGGCGCCCGACGACAGCGAGTGGGGCGGCGACGCACCGGCGAGCGCCAACAACATCAGCTCCAACGACGGCGGCGACCGCGCCGACGCGACCGAGCTCGCGCGCAGCCAGGAATCGCTGCAGTCGTTCCTGCACCGGCAGGCGCTCAGCCTGCGCCTGGGCGAGAACGACCGCGCCGCGCTGCGCTTCCTGATCGAATCGCTCAACGACGACGGCTACCTGGAGGATTCGCTGCCCGCGCTCGCATCCGGCCTGGCCGGCGACGACAACGACCAGTTCGACGACCTCGTGCATCACTTCCAGGTCGCGCTCGGTCTCCTGCAGAGCCTGGAGCCGGTCGGTGTCGGCGCGCGGGATCTCGGCGAGTGCCTGGCGATCCAGCTGCGCGCGCTGGCCGATCCGCACGAGTCCGACGAGGTCGCGCAGGTGCGCAAGACCGCCATCGCGATCTGCAGGCATCCGATGGAGCTCCTCGCGCGCCGCGACTTCAAGCGCCTGGCCACGCTCACGCGCAGCAACGAAGAGGAAGTGCGCAAGGCGCTGCAGCAGATCGCGACGCTCGAACCCAAGCCCGGCCGGCGCTTCGTCGACGTCGAGCGCAACGTGGTCGTGCCGGACGTGATCGTCACGCGCAGCGGCACGGGCACGAACATCAGGTTCCGCGTGATGCTCAACCCCGACGTGATGCCGCGCCTGCGCGTGCACGACATCTACGCCGGCGCGCTCAAGCAGCACAAGGGCGAGGGCAGCCAGGCGCTGTCGCAGCGGCTGCAGGAGGCGCGCTGGTTCATCAAGAACATCCAGCAGCGCT
>JAKONL010000448.1 GCA_022701965.1 Burkholderiaceae bacterium
TGCGTCCATGCATGCGTGCGAGCGCCGATAACCAATCCAACACACCGGAGAACGCCCCATGAAGAATCCAGCCTTGCTCCCGTCACCGCTTTCGCTGCGCCCGATCGCAGCCGTCGTCGCCCTTGGCGCCCTCGTGTCGATGACCGCCTGCGGCGGCGGCGGAGGCAGCGACGACCCGCCGTTGAAGACGCTCGACGGCAACGCGCCGCTGGTCATCGGCCATCGCGGCCTGCCGGGGCTCTACCCGGAGGAGACGCAGAAGGCCTACGAGGCAGCCGCCGACGCCGGCGCTGATTCGCTCGAGCTCGATCTGCACCTCACCAAGGACTGCGTGCCGGTCGCGCGCCACAACCCCTGGCTGAGCGACAACACGAATATCGCGCAGGTCGCGGCCACCAATGCCTCCGTGGCCGCGCGCAAGCGCACCGTGCCCGGCGTGCTCGTCGATGTGAAGTACCCGGCGATCCCGGCCAACGGCCCGGCCAAGTATCTGAGCGACCTCACGAACACGGCCGACCCGAAGTCGGTGCTGAAGTCGCTGGTCGTCGACGGCGAGGACCACACCAACGACTGGTCGATCACCGACTTCACGATGGCCGAGCTGCGCCTGCTGATCGGCGGCACCACCTACGACGCGCGCGCCCAGCGCCCGAGCGACCTCAATGGCAAGATGCCGATCCTGAGCTTCCAGGAGGTGATCGACATCGCGAAGGCGAAGACGGCGTCGACCGGCCGCGTGATCACGGTCTACCCCGAGAGCAAGAACCCGGTCTGGAACAACGCGCAGGCCATCGCCAACGGCTGCGGCGTGGCGGGCAGCCATCCGTTCGAGGACGCGATCCTGAAGGTGATGAACGCCAACGACCTCAACCGCAAGGACGCGCCGATCTACGTGCAGAGCTTCGACCCCGCGAGCCTGAAGTACCTGCGATCGGCCGGCATGCAGGCCAGGGCGGTGCAGCTGGTGGACGGTAACGACATCGACTTCCGAACCGGCGAGATGATCTACGTGACGAACGACGTCTACACCTTCGTCGACGGCCGTCCGTACAGCTGGACGCTGGCTGGTGATCCGCGCTTCTTCGGCGCGATGCTCACGCCCGCCGGCCTGGCCGAGATCAAGACCTACGCCGACGGCATCGGCCCCTGGAAGCCACAGGTGATGGCGCACACGATCGTGCCGTTCAAGACCACGGCCGGCTACACCGGATCGCTCGCGGAAGTGACCAATGTCGCGCCGACCCGCCTGATCGCCGACGCGCATCGCGCCGGACTGTTCGTGCACAGCTACACCTTCCGCAACGAGCCGCAGTACCTGGCGGGCGTCTACAAGGGCGACCCGGCGGCCGAGTACCGCGTGTATTTCGAGGCCGGCATCGACGGGGTGTTCTCGGACTTCGCGAACACGGCGTTCGCGGCGCGCAGGAGCTACCTGGCGAGCACCGGGCGCTGAGCGCAGCGGTGCGTGGAGGCCGCGCGGGGCGGCCTTCATGCCTGCGTCACACGGCATGCATCCAATGCGGGCGGTACCCACCACAAAGCCCACCGTGCAAGAAAAAAATCCTGGCTCGCCGCAGCCTTTCGAAAGCGATCCGCGCGAGGTGGCCAACCGCCGCCGCCGCGACTTCCTCGACTTCCTGGTCAAGTCTTCCACCAGCGCCATCGCGCTGGCCGCTGTCGGGTCGCTCGCGGCCTGCGGCGGTGGCGGCGGCGACGATCCGGGCCCCGCAGCCGCACCTGCGACGCCTCCCCAGACACCGGCGACCTTCGCCTTCGGCGTCGCGAGCGGCGATCCGCTGGCCGATCGCGTCATCCTCTGGACGCATGCGAAGGTCGCCGCGAGCACTGCGGACGTGGTGCTGACGTGGCAGGTCGCCACCGACGCCGAATTCCGGTCCGTCGTACGCAGCGGCAACGTCACCGCGACCGCGGACGCATCGTTCACCGCCAAGGTCGACGCGACCGGGCTGGTCGCGGGCACCAGCTACTTCTACCGCTTCCGCGACGCGACGGGTGCATCGTCGAGCGTCGGGACCACGCGCACGCTGCCGGCCGGCGACGCCGCTTCGGTGAAGTTCGCGGTGTTTTCCTGCGCGCTCTACTCCGAAGGCTTCTTCCACGCCTACGACGCCGCGTCCAAGACCGACGCGCTCTATGCCGTGCACCTGGGTGACTACATCTACGAATACGGCTCCGACCCGAAGAAATACGGCAACACCAGCATCCCCGGCAATCGCGTCACGAGCCCGGCCAACGACATCGTCACGCTCAACGACTACCGCACGCGCCACGCGCTGTACAAGTCGGACCTGAACCTGCAGGCCGCGCACGCGAAGATGCCCTGGATCACCGTGTGGGACGACCATGAGTTCGCCAACAACGCCTACGTCAACGGCGCCCAGAACCACGATCCGGCCACGCAGGGCGACTGGGTCACGCGGAAGAACATCGCGGCGCGCGCGTATCACGAGTGGATGCCGATCCGCACGCCGGACACGGCCAACCTGCTGAAGATCTACCGCCGTTTCGACTTCGGCCGGCTCTTCACGCTGCACATGCTCGACACGCGCATCGAAGGGCGCGACCGCCAGTACGACGACTACGGCGACAAGGACGGAGGCATCGGCCGCTATCTGGCCGGCGTCACGCCCAACGCCGCGGGCATCCGGCCCGACGCGTCGCGCCAGATGATGAGCGCCGAGCAGCAGAACTGGCTGACCGGCGGCATGAATGCATCGGCCGCGACCTGGCAGTTTCTGGGCAACCAGACCATCATGGCGCGCATGTGGATGCCGGCTTCGGTGCTGACTGCCTTCACGACCAACCCGTCGGGCGTGCAGGCAGCAGTGACGGCCTTTCTCGGCGCCAAGGCGACGCGTGCCGCGGGCGGTGCCGCCGCGCTGACGCCCGCGCAGGCGGCGCTGCTGAATCCGGCGGTCAACCCGCGCCTGCCCTACAGCCTCGATTCGTGGGACGGCTATCCCGCCCAGCGCGATGCGATCCTGCAGTCGGCGCGGTCGCAGGGCAAGCGGCTGGTCACGCTGTCGGGCGACTCGCACGACGGCTGGTTCACCAGCCTCACGACGCTCGCGGGCGAGAAGGCCGGCATCGAGTTCGCCGGCACCTCGGTCACCTCGACCGGCTTCGAATCAGCGGGCCTGGGCGCGCTGGCCGCGTCCATCGACGGCAGCGCGCTGGTGCCGCAGCTGGGCAATGCCGCGATCGGCGCCGGGCTCGGTCTCATCGACGACGTGAACTACTGCGACACGACGCAGCGCGGCTACCTGCTCATGACGGTCACGGCGGCGGCGGTGAAGGCGGAGTACGTGTTCGTCACCAGCGTGAAGCAGCCGACCTATGCCGCCGCCGTCGGCAGGACCGTGACCGTGGCGGCGACGGCCACCGGAACCGCGGCACCGGTCATCGCCTGAGCGGCACGGCCGTCAGCCGACCTTCAGGAGCGCATGCAGCCGCGTGCTGGTCGTCGTGTACTGCAGCGGAATCGCCTCGCCCGGGAACACGAGGGCCGCCGCGCCCCACGCGGCCAGCGTGGCCTCGTGGAAGCCGCAGACGATCAGCTTCTTCTTGCCCGGGTAGGTGTTGATGTCGCCGACCGCGAACACGCCGGGCTCGCGGGTCTCGAACTTCTGCGTGTCCACCGGCACCTGCTTGCGCTGCAGGTCCAGCCCCCAGTCCGCGATGGGTCCGAGCCGCGGGGAGATGCCCAGACACGCGACCAGTGCATCGACCGGCAGGTTCACCACCGACTCGTCGGACCGTGTGACCTGCAATGTCGTCTCGTCGAGTGCCGTGGGCTGGCCGACGACGAACCCCATGTCGCCCGCATCGATCTCCTCGCGCAGCTTCGCGACGGTCTCCGGCGCGGCCTGGAAGCCGTCGCGCCGGTGCACCAGCGCGACCTTGCCACCGCGTCCGGTGCGTCGTTCGAGTGCGCTCAATGCCAACGCCGTCTGCAGCGCCGCTTCGTCGCCGCCCTGAACCACGATGGCCTGGGCGGCGAAGCGCTCGACTGCGTCGGGATGGAGTTCGGGGTGGTAGAGCAGCCGCGTACCTTCGAAGCGCGAGATGCCTTCGACGGCCACGCGGCGCGGCACGAAGGCGCCCACGCCGCCGGCGATGAACACCGTCTTGGCGAGGAAAGTCGTTCCGTGATCGGTGCCGAGCAGCAACCGGCCATCGGGCTGGCGTTCGAGCGTCGCGATCTGCTGGCCGAAATGCATCGTCGGCGCGAAGGGCGCGACCTGCGCCAGCAGCGAATCGACCAGCGCACGCCCGGTCGTGGCCGGCGTGCCGGGAATGTCGTAGATGGGTTTGTCGCCGTACAGCTCGACACACTGGCCACCCGCATGGGGCAGGGTGTCGACGATATGGCAAGGGATCTCGAGCAGGCCGAGCTGGAAGGCCTGGAACAGCCCGACCGGGCCGGCGCCGACGACGAGCGCGTCGGTCTCGATCAACGCACCAGTTCCGCGATCTTGTTCGGCTTGTCCTTCCACTCGTCGGCATCGGGCAGCGCGGGCTTGCGCTTGGTGATGCTCTTCCAGCCGTCGGCGTTCGTGAGTTCGGCGTTGAGCTGGATGAAGGCGGTCTGGTCGGCCGGCAGGTCTTCCTCGGCGTAGATCGCGTTGACCGGGCATTCGGGAATGCAGACCGCGCAGTCGATGCATTCGTCCGGGTCGATCACCAGCATGTTCGGACCTTCGCGGAAGCAGTCCACGGGGCACACGTCGACGCAATCGGTGTATTTGCAGCGGATGCAGTTTTCGGAAACGACATGTGTCATGGGAACCTGGAGAGTCTGTCGCCGGCTTGATGCGGCCTGGGGTTGATCGAGGGGAACCCGGTATTTTAGGGATGTCGCAAGAGGATTAATCCTCGGCTGGCCGAACCAGCACCGCGGCGGAGGTCTTGTGCGAGGCCGTGTCGACCAGCACCAGCGAGCCGAGCGCGCGCGACTGCGCGAACGGCAGCACCGCGAGCGGCTGCTGCAGCGCGAGCACGATGTCGCCGATGGCGTTCGCATCGAGCTGCGTCGCCGGCTCGGACGCGAGCGTGGTGATGTTCACCCGGTCGACGATGCGCGCGACCTTGGCCTTCACCCAGCGATGGCCCTGCAGCGCCCAGTAGACGCGGCCCGCCACGAGCGGCTCGTCGTCGAGCCAGGCGACCGTGGCGGTGATCTCGCGCACCGGCGTGAAGGCGTCGGGTGCGAGCAGCCAGTCGCCGCGCGAGACGTCGATCTCGCGGTCGAGCACGATGCCGCCGCTGTGGCCGGCATGCACGGTGCCGGGGCGGCGCGCATGGTCGAGCACCTGCGCGACGGTGGCGGTCTGGCCGCTCGGCAGCACGGTCACGCGCTGGCCCGGCGCGACGTGGCCGCTCGCGACCCGGCCCCAGAACACGCGGCGGCCCTGCGAGGTGTCGGCCGATCCGGAGAACTTCTCGACCCACTGCACCGGGAACGCGAACGGCACGTCCTCGTCCTGCGCCGTCACGGGCAGCGTCTCGAGCAGGTCGAGCAGCCCCGGGCCGTCGTAGCCGGCCCAGCCCGGATGCGGCACGACCACGTTCCAGCCCTTGAGCGCCGAGATCGGGACGATGGCCGAGACCTGCACACCGGCGCTGTCCGCGAAGGCGTGCAACGCCGTCGAGATCCGCCCGAAGGCGAGCTCGGCGTCGTCGACGGCGTCGAGCTTGTTCACCGCGAACACGATCGACTGCACGCGCAGCAGGCTGCACAGCAGCGTGTGGCGGCGCGTCTGCGCGAGCAGCTCGCCGCGCACCACCTCGCCGTCGCCGACTTCCGCCGCCCACTTGAGCTTGGTCGCGTCGACCAGCACCACGGCCGCGTCGGCGCTCGACGCCGCCGTCACCATGTTGCGCGTGTACTGCTCGTGCCCCGGCGCATCGCCGATGATGAACTTGCGCTTCGCAGTGGAGAAGTAGCGGTAGGCCACGTCGAT
>JAKONL010000494.1 GCA_022701965.1 Burkholderiaceae bacterium
CCCTGCCGCAGGTCGGTGCCGCCGGTGTAGGTGCTGGCGGTGACCAGTTCGAGCGCGCCCGCACCGGTCTTCGTCAGGCTGGCCGAGGTGCCCGCCTCCGCGATCGCGCCGGACTGGCGCACGCCGAGCGCGTCGACGTTCAGCGTGGCGTCGCCGGTCAGCGTGATCGCGTTGGCGATCTGTACGACGCCGCGGGTGTCGTAGTCGAGCGTGGTGCCGCCGGCCAGCGTCAGGCCGCCGGTCCCGAGCGCGCTGTCGTTGGCGACGCGCAGCGTGCCGCCCTCGACCGACGTGCCGCCGGAGTAGCTGTTCGCGCCGGAAAGCGTGAAGACGCCCGGGCCGTATTTGACGATCCGGCCGTCGGCCGCGACGCCCGGAACGCCGCTGTCGGCGATGGTCCCGCCGAAGTCGCCGGCGCCGGTGCGCAGCGTGCTCGAACCGAGGTTGATCGTGCCCGTGCCGTACAGCGCGCCGACGGTCTCGGTCAGGTGGGGCGCGAGGAACAGCAGGCCCGGCAGCCGGGTGCCGCCGATGGTCGGGCCGCTGCTGCTGTCGATGGTCACCGTCGACGTATCGGCGATCTGCTCGCTCTGGCCGATGACGACCGTGGCGTTGCCCTGCGCCATCAGGTCGCCGGCGATCGACGTCGCGCCACCGGTGCGCAGCAGCCCCAGGACCGTGCTGCCGCGCACCGTGGTCAGGCCGGTGTAGGTGTTGGACTGGTTGCCGACGAAATCGAGATCGCCCCAGTAGACCGACGAGGTCGGCGCTTCGACGGTGAGGTCGTGGTGTCCCGACACCACGCCGCCGACCTGCACGAGATACGCGACCGACGACGGCGGCGTGAAGCGGATGGTCGCATCGGTCTGCAACGCGATGCGGCCGTTGAGGGTCAGGCCGCGCTGCGGCGCTCGGTCGGTCTCCAGCGGGTCGACGCTGAAGCTGCGGTTGACCACGATGTCGTTGGCGAGCGTCACGCCGCCGCGCAGCGTGCCGCCGTTGATCGTCAGCACGCCGGTGCCGAGCGAGGCATGGGCCGTCGCCTCCAGCACACCATCGTTGAGGAAGGTGCCGCCGGTGTAGGTGTTCGCCACCGCCGAGCCCGAAGCGGGGTTGGCGGGGTTCGAATCGCCGAGAGCCAGCGCGCCGGATCCGTTCTTCGCGATGCCTCCCGCGCCGGAGATCACGCCGAGCTGCCTCGCCGATGCCGTGCCGGCGACCTCCAGCGATGTGATGCCGGCGGCGGTCGACACGCCCGCGGTACGCACTTCGCCGTCGGTGTACGTGACCGTCTGTGCGCCGGCGCTCAAGCCGCCGAGCACGCCGGCGAAGGCGACGGCGACCACGGCGCTGCGGACGCCGCCACTGCGGCTGCGATCGATCTCGGAAATGGCGACCCAGGCGTTCAGGGCATGGTTCCAGATGCTGCGATAAGACTTGTTCATGTGAAGACTCGTTGGGTGATCAGGACGCCTTCCTTCCTGGGTTCCAGGTCTTCGGCGCGTACAAAAGGATTACATACATTTGTACACACTGAATACTTTGAGTTTCACTTTGCGAGTGCAAATTGCGACAACCGTGCAATGCATCACTGATCGCGCTATCAAATATGTAGCGCTTTTCGCGACGTCCGACAGGAAGTTTTCGTCGATCCGAGGCCGCGCCCGCAAAGGCGGCGCTTACAACTCTTAACAATCGTTGAGGGGCATCGCGCGAGCCGATGCAGCCCACCTAAGCTTTGTGACTACTGACGCCGGACGTGTCTTCCGGGTCAGGACAAAGGATCACATCGAGGCTCACGATGGCACGCTCACTACGAACTTTCCGCGGCTCGCGCAGCCGCAACGCCGGCTTCACCATCGTCGAGATGGCCGTCGTGCTGGTCATCATCGGCGTCATCCTCGGCGCGGTGATGATCGGCAAGGACGCCCAGCGCAACGCCGAGTACCTGCGGATCCGCCAGACCTTCGTGAACCAGTGGGCGGTCGTCTACAACGCCTATTCGCAGCGCACCGGCGTGCCGATCGGCGACAACCGCCAGGCCCCCCGGCTGATGGTCAATGGCCTGAACGTCGTCAAGCCCAACGGCGGCGACCTCACGGGCATCGCTCTTCCTCCCGCCATCTGCGAAGGGACGGCCGGCCCGCAGATGACGCGTCCCATGCAGGCAGGCGTCAGCCTTCGCGATCTGGTCCTGCAGGCCGGTATCGAGCTTCCCGCAGGTCGAGGGTCCGGCATGGAAGACCGCTACGTCTACCTCGACACCAACGGCAATCCGCAGGAACTGCAGGTCTGCTTCCAGTGGAATCCGCCCGGCACCCGGTCGGGCACCGGCAACGTGATGGTCATCACCGGCCTCACCCCCGACCTCGCCCGCTCGCTCGCCTCGGCGATCAAGGGCAACGCAGATGCATCGAGTGGTGCCTTCCGGCAGCAGGCGGTCGTTTCGGGTGCCGGCACGGGCACAAACAACAATGGCGGGCTCGATTGGATCGGCAACAACTCGCTCGGCTTCAACGGCACCGCGGTCGACCGCGAAGCGCAGGTCATGACCGTCGTCGCCCACTACAAGATGAACCAGTAACGGCGGCGCGACATGACGCCGTCCAACGTCTCAGGCTTGACCGACGCGCCGCCGATGCCTTCGCCGTCGGTCGCCCCGCCGATGCGACGCGCGCCGAAGCGCCTGAAAAGCCGCACGGCCTGGATCGTCGGTCTCGGTCTGCTCTGCGTCGCGTCGCTGACGCTGGTCGGGGCACAGGTGGCGCTGGTGAAACAGCGCGCCGACGCCGCCCGCGTGCAGACGGCATGGCAGGCCGCCCGGCAGATCGAGGCCACCGCGGTCCTTCAGGCTCGACGCCGGTCGGCCATCGATACCCTCCTGAAGGAAGCTGCCGGCAGCGACCTGCTGGCCACCGCCTGGGACGAACGCAGGTTCGGCATCCGTCAGGCGGCCATGTCGCGCAAGGCGGTCAATCGCCTGCTGGGCGAGATCGCACGATCCCGTGGCCGGCTCTTCGCCGCGGAGCAGTTCGAGGTGTCCGTCAAGGAACCAACGGACGGCCTCTTCACCACGCCGGCTTCTCCGGACACCGAGCTCATCGTCTCTCTGCGCGGCGTCATGCTCTTTCGTGCCAAGGCGGGGTCGAAGTGATCCTCTTCGCATCCGGGACGCAATGGGCGGAGATGACCGGCACGGAGTTGCGCCGAGTCGAGCGTTATCCCGTGCTGCGGACCCCCGCGACGGTCGTGTGGCACCCCGACGCCTGCACCATCGGCATCGCTTCCTTCGAAGGCGATGCGCGCCATTCGGCCGTCCTGGTCGAGCGCCGGCTCCGGCTCGAGGGCACGATCGAGGCCGAGACCAAGATATTCATCCATCACGTCGAACGCGTGGGGCAGACCTACCAGGCGCTCTACAGCTCCGCATCCCTCGACGAGTGGCACCGGATGCAGGCGTGGGTCGGCACGCAGTCCGAGCACTGCCCGTGGACATCGCTGTGCGCGCTCGCCTGGTCGCGGGTCGACGCGCGGACCGCCGTCGTGCTGCAGGTCGGCAATGCCTTCATCTTCATGTGCCGGACGGGTTCGCGCATCGCGCAGGCCAACACGCTCGCTTTCGGCGACGACGCGGACAGCGTCGTCTACGCGGCCCGCACCCTCGGCGACCGGATCCGCGGCGAACTGACCCGAAACCCCGGGGCGCCCGGCAGCGCATCGCCGACCGTCGAGTGGCTCTGCGCCAACGAACCCTGCGCGACGGCGGTGCATGCCGAGACGACGCGCGCGTTCGAGGAGGCGAGCGGGCTGCACGTGGTCTCGGCCGACACCCTCCTCACGAGGATCGTCGGCGACGACCCGGCGACGGCCGGGCAGGCCACGACGCGGACGGCACTGCCCGGACTGGCCGACGTCCTGCCCGCCCGGCTGCTCCTGAACACGCCCCGCGAACGCATGCTGCTGCTGGCGGAACGCCACCGTGCGGTGGCCCTGGGCGCGGCCATCGTCATGTCCTGCGTCTTTCTCGGGACCGCGGCGCAGAAAGCGTTCGAGGTCCGCCGCATCGCGGCGGCCAGCCAGGCCTTGCAGCAGCGCATCGCGGCCGTCGACCGCCAGGAGCCCCCATCCGCCGAACCCGCCGCGGACGCGACCTACGTGCAGCAGCTGGCCTTCATCGATACGGTGATGCGCCTGCAGAACGGCCTCGACGTGGTCGATATCCTGACGGCTCTCCGGTCCGCGGCGGGCACGGATGTGCGCATTCTTTCGGTGCGCGCCGAGGAGTTCCAGCCCGAGCGGGAGGCACGGATGCGCGGCGTGCTCGTGGACGGTGTCTTCCAGGACGGACGAAGCAGCCAGGACAGTGCGACGCTGTCGTCGTTCGTCCGTACGCTCGCGGCCCTCGGCTACGCGGCCGAGCCGGTCGAGACCCGTGCCGCAGCCGCGGCCTCCACCGTCTCGAGCCAGCTCTTCACCTACCGGCTCACACGCCGGGACGAGCGTTCGCGCAAGGGCGTCACGCCATGAAGACGCTGCTGGCGCCCAAGTACGACGCGCTCGCCTATGCGCTGGCGCTGGTCGCGGTCGCAGCGATCGCGATGACCGTGACGATGGGGATGCCGCGCTGGATGCCGGCGCCGCTGCCCGCGCGCGAACCGGCCGCCGGACCCCAGGATGCCGAGACGACCCGCATCGAGCAGGCGACGAACAGCCTGCAGCAGGCGGCGCTGATCGAACGGACGCAACGCACGGCGCGCGAGGAAGGAAGCGAGGCGGTGATTCCGCTTCACTCGCCGTCGGCCGCCGCCGCGGCGGCGATCGAATCCCGAGCGATCGACCCGTCGACCCTCAACCTCGTGATCCTCGAATCCGGGCACGAACGAACGGCAACGATCGACGGCGTGCGCGTCCGTGTCGGCGAGCGGACCGCGGGCGGCTTCGTCGTGCGGGCGATCGAGAAGACCGGCATCGTCATCGAGGACGCTGCGGGGATGCGTCGCAGCGTCGACCTGCGGGACAGGTTCGTCCGCCAGGACGCCGCGAGCGTTTCCGCGCCACCCGCCACGACAGCCCAGGGAACCGGAAAATGAAACGACTCCTCGCCGTCCTCCTCGCGATGACCGTCATCGCACTGGGCGTGTTCTTCGCGCTTCGCGAGTCGGAGCCGACTTCCGCCGGTTCGGCAATACCGGCCGGCACGCCGGTCGAGCGGATCGCGACTCCCGCGATCTCGCAGCGAGCGCCGGTCGAAGCCGGCACGGCCGCGCCCGCTCGATCCGCGGAGACTGCGGCTCCGACGTGGATGCTGCCCGCGACGCGCCCCGAGCCAGCCGCTCCGGGCGCGCCTTCCACGGCGCCAGGGGGCATGCAGGACAAGATCGCCCGCTTGAACGCCGTGCTGCAGAAGCTGAACCAGCTGCAGGCGCAGCCGGACATCGACGTGACCTCGGCGTCCGCGGCGATCGCCGAGCTCGAGCAGATCAACGGCTCGCCGGTCATGAACGGCGTGCGCCTGGACGTGCTGCGGGAGAACATGAAGATCGCCGACCGCATCCAGACCGTCGCGGCGGAACTGCAGCGCCTGCAGAAGTCGACGACCGCCGCCTCGCCCGAACAGACCGCGCTCGTCCAGTCCAAGACGGCGGAACTGGTGGCCCTGCAATCGCGCATCCGCCACGACATCATGCAGGCGCCCGACGGCGCCGGCGGCGGCCGACCATGAGGCAGTCCACGAATACCGGCTCCATGCTGATCGAGGTCGCGGCGTCGGTCGCCGTGCTCGGCCTGCTGGCCGCGACGTCATTCGGCATCTTCCGCGATGCCAGCGTGGCGCAGGAGGGCCGCGCCGCCGCCGCATCGATCCACGAGGCACGCCAGCGGGTGCTCGAGTTCGCACTCGCGAATGGCCGTCTTCCCTGCCCGGACATGACCGGCAACGGCGTCGAAGGCGACGCGGCCGGAAACTGTCCGCCCGCTCAGGGCTACGGCTTCCTGCCGACGCACTCGCTCGGCATGGACGCGGACGCTTCGCAGACGCCGAACCGCCGGATCCGCTACGGCATCGCCCGCATGGCGCCGGATGCGGACCTCGGTGCGAGCGCGACGACCGGCGACCCCGATCCGGCGAAGCGCTTCCTCGCGCGCGCCGAACGCGCCGCGGCCTATCCGGCGACGACCAGCCAGCCTTTCATCCCGAAGACCGACACCCTGGGCCTGGCACGGAACTGCCAGACCCCCGGCGACAACCCCGCGTTCGTCATCTCCGCCGGCAGGCCCGAAGAGCTCGGATCGACGGTCTGCTTTCCCGTGGCGGACGCGCAGCGAAATGCCGCGACCTTCATGGGCCGGCACGAGCTGGTGGGATGGATCCGATCGAAATTCCGCTCCGCGAGCTGAACCGCATGAACCCGCCATCTTCCAGCCGCCCCGCGCCCCGCCTCGTACCGGCGTTCGTGCTTCTCGCCCTGGCATTGGGCGGCTGCAACGCACCCCCTTCCGCGAAGTCCGTCCAGCGCCTGATGAACGGCGACCCGGCGCGCAGCCAGGCGACGCAGTCCAGCGTGGTCGACGGCGCACGCGACCTCGCCGAGTCGCGGGACGACCTGCTCGATCGACTCGAGCGCCGCGCCCCGCCGCCACCTCCGGAGCCTCTCGTTCCGGACGACAGTCCGATGAACCGCAAGCGCATCGGCATCAGCATGCAGAACGCGCGCATCGGCCAGCTGCTCTGGATCCTGTCGACCGAATTCAAGATCAGTCTTGCCGTCGACCCGGCCGTGCTCGAGATGCCGCAGGTCGCGAGCCTGCATCTGCAGCAGGTCACCGGGCGCGACGCGCTGGCGCATATCCTGCGCGTCTTCGACGTGCACGGAAACCTGGGAAAGGACAACGTCCTGGTCGTCCACATGGACGAGGAACGCGTCTTCGACCTGAGCATGCTGATCGGCCGCAGCACGCTCGAACTCAACGGCGGCGGCGACGTCTTCGGCAGCGGCAAGGACGGCGGCAGCGGCCTCAAGAGCAGCCTGACCATCAAGAGCGATCTCGGCGACAAGGGCGACGGCTTCGACTACATCGCCAAGTCGGTCGACGCGATCCTCGGCGGCGCGGCCGGCGCGGCGTCCGCCGCCGCACCGACCGACGGCCGCGAGAAGCCGCGCACGTCGATCAACCGCTCCAACGGCACGCTCTACGTTCGCGCCCGACCGTCGATCGTGCAGTCGGTCGAGAAGATCGTCGCCCAGGAATCCTCTTTCCGGCAGAAGCAGATCCAGATCGACGCGCAGCTGATCGACGTCCAGCTCAACGATTCTTCCGAATTCGGCATCGACTGGAACGCGTTCGGCAGCCGTTTCACGGCGAGTGCCGGCACCGGCAGCATCGGCATCGGCGGCGCCTCGACGACGACGGCCGCGCGCGTGCTGCCCGGCAGCCGCGCCGTGACGATTCCCGCGCAGACGATCGGCTCTTCGGGTTCGACGTCCGGTGGCATCGGCTACCGCTCCAACCACTTCTCCATCGCCCTGAACGCGCTCAAGAGCTTCGGTGCCGTCCGGGTGCTGTCGAACCCGAGCGTCCTCGTGCGCAACGGAATGCCGGCCTACCTGAGCGTGGGCAACAGCATCCGCTACGTGCAGAAGATCACCAACACGGTGAACAACACCAACTCCGCGTCGACCACGTCGGTCGACGTGGTCACCGACTCCATCTTCTCGGGCGTGGTCGTCGGCGTCAGCGCCGTGGTCAAGAAGAACGGCCTCATCGAGCTCTTCATCCACCCGAGCCAGACCCAGGTCAACGAGAACAGTCTCGCCCTGGTCGACGTCGGCGCCGGCAACAGGGTGACCCTGCCCAGGGTCAGCACCAAGGGCATCGCCACCACGCTGAACATCCAGGATGGCGATACGGTGGTCATCGGCGGGCTGATCGACCAGCAGCGGGGCGGCGTCGGCGGTTCGGTGCCCGGCCTGGGCGAGGTGCCCGCCGTGGGCAAGCTGTTCACGTCGGACCAGTCGGTGGACAACGCGCGCGAACTGGTGGTCGTGCTTCGCGCGCGAGCCCTTTGATGACCACCAACGAGATGCGCGACACACGCCTGGCCGGCGGCCTGGCGGACGTGCTGGCGAGCAAGCTGCTGGAGTCCGGGCTCCTGGACGCGGTGCAGCTGGAATACGCCCGGCAGAAGCACGCGGTGCGCGGCGAGGCGCTGTGGCGCATCGTCATCGGCGAAGGACTCGCGGGCGAGCGCGAAGTGGTCGCACTGCTCGGCGGCGTGCTCGGCATCGAATTCATCGACGCCGAATCGATCGAGTATCCCGAGCAGGAGGTCCTGGCGCTGTTCAACAAGGAGCAGTGCCTGACCTCGAACTTCCTGCCGCTGGGTTTCGAGGGCCGGGACCTGACCGTGCTCCTGGGCGATGCGATGCCCGACGACGTCGCGCAACTGGTCATGCGGCGTCTCGGATTGCGCTGCCGCTTCCGGCTGGCCTCCTTCTCGCAGGTCGCGCGCCTGATCCGCAACGCCTACTACTTCGCCAAGAATCCGCCGGAGAAGCTGCTGGCGCAGGAAGTGACGCTGCTGACATCCGACCGCGATCACGCCTTCACGCCCGAGCACCTGCTGAGCCACCTGCTTCACCTCGCCATGCGCGAGCGCGCGACCGACATCCACATCACGTCGGGCGTCGCCAGCCTGCACGTGCTGTTCCGCATCGACGGCGTGCTGCAGCCCATCCGCGCGCTGCCGCCGACGCTCGGGCGCCTGATCGGCTTCATCAAGATCGCCGCCGAGATGGACATCTCCGAGGCGCGGCGCCCGCAGGACGGCAGCTTCCGGGCGGTCGTCCTGGACGACCCGCTGACCGTGCGGGTATCGACGATCGTCACCGAGCACGGCGAGCGCATGGTGATGCGCCTGCTGCCGGAAGCGCACGACGTCAAGGACCTCGCGGCGCTCGGTTTCTTCCCGGAAGATGTCGAGACAGTCGCCGCCGCGATGGCCAACCCGGCGGGCCTCATCCTCATCACCGGCCCGACGGGCTCGGGAAAGAGCAGCACGCTGCACGCCGGCCTGCGCATGCAGCACCTGATCGAGCGCAATGTCCTCACCGTGGAGGACCCGCTCGAGTACCGCGTGCCGATGGCCGGCCAGACCGAGGTCAACCGGCGTGCCGGCTACGACTTCGGCACCGCACTGCGTCACTTCCTGCGACACGATCCCGACGTGATCCTCGTGGGCGAGATGCGCGATGCCGAAACGGCCCAGGCGGCGGTCGATGCCGCGGCCACCGGACATCTGGTGCTCTCGACCCTGCACGTGACGAGCGTCTTCGGCGTCGTGCCACGGCTGACGCCCTTCGGGCTGGTGCCGCAGGTGATCGCCGAGAACCTCAAGCTCGTCATCAACCAGCGTCTGGTGCGCCGGCTGTGCGCGCACTGCGCCGAGCCGGTGGCGTTCACGCCGGCCGAGTGCGAATGGCTGGAGGTCGAGGCAGGCACCATCGGCCGGCGCAGCCGCGGGTGCCCACGCTGCCGCCATACCGGCTTCAACGGCCGGCTGCCGCTCTACGAGCTCCTGACGATCGACGACGATCTGGCCAACGCCATCGCCGACGCCGCCGGCCGGGAGGCGATACGCACGCTGGCGGCCGCCAAGGGCTTCGAGACCATCGCGAAAGTGGCCAAGCGGCGGGTGAAGCTCGGCCAGACGACGGGCGACGAGGTGCTGCGCGTGATCGGCGAAGGGCCCTCCAGATGAGCGCCTTCTACTACTACCAGGTGCTCACGCCCTCCGGTCGTGCCAGGCGCGGCCTGGCGGCGATCTCGGTCGAACTCGACGCCTCGGCACGCCTGTGGCTGGAGAAGAACCACGACGGCATCGTGCTTCGTCTCTACCGGCTGCCGCCCTGGGCATCGGACCTGCTGCAAGGCCTGCGGCGGCTGTTCCGCGGCGCCATCAAGCCCGCCGAGCTCGCCGGCCTGCTGCGCGACCTCGCGGTCATGACGTCGAGCGGCATACCCATCTTCGAGGCGGTCAAGGCGGTGGCCGAGGATGAAGGATCGGAGTCGGGCCGGCGGGTCGAACAGGTGTGCGTCCGGCTGCTGGAGGACCTCAACGCGGGCAGCGCGCTCAGCATCGCCTTCGCGCGCCAGCCCGAGGTCTTTCCCGACACCGTGCGCAGCCTCGCGGAGATCGGCGACGCGACCGGCACCATGCACCAGATGCTGATGGAGTCCGCACGCCATCTCGACCGCATCATCTCGCTCAAGGCGGACGCCCGGCAGGCCATGATCTACCCGGCCTTCTCCTTCCTCGCGATCCTCGGCGCCGGTGGTTTCTGGATCTCCTACGTGCTGCCCAAGCTGGTCGGCCTGTTCAAGCAGATGAACGCCAAGCTGCCGCCGCTCACCGTGGCGGTCATGGGGTTTTCCGAATGGATGAACGCGCACTGGCTGCTGGTCCTGCTGGCCCTCTCGGCGGTGCTCGTCACGGCCGTCGTGGCATGGCGCAACAGCCTGGCGCTGCGCCGCCGGACGATGCACCTGCTGCATCGCACGCCGATCGCCAAGACCCTGCTGGTGTCCTCGGGGCTGGCGTTCTTCTCCGAGTACCTGTCGCTGCTGATCCGTTCCGGGCTGGACGTGATCGCGAGCCTCGGCATCCTCGAGCGTTCGCTGCAGAACCTCTATTACAAGGAGCGCGTCGCATCCATCCGGCGCTTCGTCGAGCGCGGCGACCGCATCTCCTTCGCGATGCGCCAGGTCGGCGGCTTCCCTTCCATGATGGTCCGCATGATCGCCGTCGGCGAGGACTCCGGCACGCTGGACCGCCAGCTGACCTACCTGTCCGACGAGTATTCGGCCCGCCTCAAGCGCACCGTCGGCGTCCTCGCCGAGATCATCAAGCCCGTGATCGTGGTGGTCGCGGGCGCGGTGTTCCTGCTGCTGATCGTGGCGCTGCTGCTGCCGGTGTACGACCTGGTGCGGCAGACGATGTCGGCGGCGCGTTGAACGCATGCAGTCCACCTCTTCCATCCAGACCATGATGTCCAGCCGAGAGCAGACGAACAGGCAGTGCCGGCATCGGCGTTCGGGCCCGCAGCGCGGTGCCGCGGCGCTGGTTCTGGCCGCACTGATGGTGGTCTTCTGCACGACGCTCGCAGGCACGTACTACCTCGCCAGTCGAGACGCTTCCTCGGTCACAGGCGACGAACAGTCCGCCTCGCTGCGCTGGGCACAGGAAGCGGTGACGGGCTTCGCCATGGCGAACGGACGTCTGCCCTGCGCAGCCGCGGTGCGCGACGGTGCCGAGAGCTGTGCGACGGGAGCGGGAAAGGGATGGCTGCCGGTCGCCACGATCGAGCAGTTCGCGCATGCCGCTGCGGCGCGCGGGCGGATGCATGTGAGGTACATGGTCTATCGCGGAACGGGCGGCGGTCCGGACGTCGATCTTGCATCGGCGGACGACGCGTTCAAACCCACGCTGACCGATGGTTCGATACCGGCAGGCTATCCGGCGGTCGTGAGCAGCGTGGACCTGTGCGGGAAGTTGCGCGCGGCGTCGTTGCCGTCCGCCGGCGACCGATGGGCGGCCGGCCCGGGACCGACCGGCGGCACCGCGCGCACGGACCGTGCCAACGTCAAATCTGCATCGGGCGGGGGCGTCGCGAACGTCGCCTATGCCGTGGCCGTCTCGCCCACCGGCACGGCCGATGACCAGTCCGGCGCGAATGCCGCTGCCGGACCGTCGATGGAGAGTCCGTATCGCACGGCCGGGCCGACGTACCGCGCTGCCGTCCGCGCGGTCGACTTCGCGTCGCTCTACGAAAAACTGTCGTGCGCCATGGCCGCTGCGTCGCTCGACGGCATCGCCGTGGCGGCGAATTGGACCGTCGATTCGGTCGCCATGCGAAAGGGCACGATCGAAGGCAGCGCGAAGATCGCCGAGATCGAGGAGTTGGTGGTCACCAGCGCATGGGTCGGCGTCTCGTCGAGCGCGCTGGATCTGCGCAGTGCATCGATCAATGCCACCAAGGCCGCGGCGCTCGTCGCGACCAACACGCCGCTGCTGCCGGAGCCGACGGCAGTGGTCGCTGTCGCCTCCGGCACGGCGGGCACCGTCACCGCGGCGACCACCCTGTCCATGGCCAAAATCGATCTCGAACGCGGCGTGGTCGGCGCGGCCGTCGAAACCGGCAACCTGGTGGCCTACAGGATCGCGGAGAAGATCGGCAAGGACTCGCACGTCTGGGTCGACTCGACAGCCGTGCTGAGGGTGGCCGACACCCTGGGGACGGCACCATGATCGCGACCGCTCGCGGCAGGCAGCGCGGTTGGTCTCTGGTCGAGGCCGCCATCGCGGCGGCACTGCTCGGACTGATGGTGGTCGCGGTAGTGACCACGGCACGAAAAGCCACCGAGGATGTCGATGTGCGCCAGACCGCGAGCGAGATCGATCGGGCGAACGATGCGCTGCTTGGCTACACGAGGGCTCATGCGCGCATGCCGATGCCGACCGACGCCGCAGCAAGTCCGTCGCGTCCGGGTTACGTCGAGGGCTGGCTGCCGGTCGCGGGGCTCGGCATCGAAGGCCTGTCGACGCGAACCCGGTACGTGGTCGCGCAGGCGCTCACGTTGCCGCAGCCGATCTATCTGCCGGATCCCGCAAAGCTGGCGGGAGGCGCCATCGAGGTTCGCACGACCGCCAACGGCCTCGATTTCTGCGCGACGCTCATGCGACGCGAGATCGCAGGCCAGGCACTTCCCGGCGGCATGCGTCTGAGCTATGCGCTGCAACAGGCGAGCAGCGGCGTGAACGGCGGCCCGACGGCGCCGCCACAGATCTGGCTCGGCGACACCGCGTCGTCTGCGGTGCCGGCCGGGACGCAGCTGACGACACGCACGCTCGGCTTCGGAGAACTGGCGACGGGCCTGGACTGCTTCACGCGCTTCGCGGAACTGTCGCGCGACGTACGCGCCGCCGCCGTCGCCATGGACCTGCGCCGGCTCGCCGACCAGGAACTGGCACTGAGGGAGGTCCAGCACGACATCGGGAACGACTCGCGACTCAACAACGAACTGAGGATGACGGGCTGGGGACTCGGCGGCGCGAAACTGGCGGTCGATCTCGCGATGGAGACGGTCACGATGTTCAGCTCGCCAGACGCCACGGTCGCAAGCGCGCTGAACGTCGCGTCGCTCGGACTCGTGGTCGCGGGCCTCGCGGAACTGCTCGAGGTCACGGGCAGGAACCTGGTCGCGGCCCCTGCGGCGATAGCGGCAGAAAACGCGGCCATCGAATCGGCGACCCACTATCGGGACCAGCTCCAGCGGGAGGTCGCCAGAAGGCAGCAGCGCGCCAACCAGCTGCAGGACAAGGGTCTGAACGAATGAAAAACCCTCTTTCACGTCACCAGCGTGGCGTGTCGTTGGTCGAGGTGGCCATCGCCTCGGTGATCCTGGGGGCGTGCGGCACGCTGCTCATGGGCGTGATCGACCGGCAGGCCAAGGTCGCGAGCGTCGGACGCTCCACGACGCTCGTCGACCGTGCGCACGATGCCATCCTGGCCTATGCCTACCTGCACCGCGGACTGCCGTGCCCGTCACAGGTGACGACGGGTGTCGAGACTTGCGATGGCCATACCGAAGGCTATCTTCCCTATGTCACCCTGGGGCTGCCCGAACCGACCGCGGGCCGCTTGCGCTACCGCATGTCGCTTGACCTGAAGTCGCCGACGGCCAGCAGTCCGTACAGCGTCGTGACGAGCCAGCGCACCGGCGAATTCGGCGATCTGACGGCGCAGGTCGTGCGACTCGCCAGCATTTCACCGGCCGGGCACGAAGCATTGTTCGACCTCTGCTCGGCCCTCGCTTCGGCGGGGAACGCCGCACAGTCGGCCTACGCGGTAGGCGTGGCCCCCGAAGCTGCAACACCGGCTGCAATCACCACGCCTTCCTCTGCGCCACCGGTCCACGAAGAAACCATCGGTCGCTCCCAGTTCGCGGCGAAGCTGCAGTGCGGAGCACTCGCCACGGCGGGCCGCGCGCACTTCAACGCGGCACTGGCCGCCGACACCATGAACAGGGCGATGGAAGACATCCTCGCCCAGTTCGTGTTGGTCAAGGGAACCTATGTGGTCGACCTGCTGCAAGGAAAATATTTTCTGGCAAATTCGATTTATTCCCTCCATCGCGCCAACACGAAGAGGCTGGGCGCGCTGGCAGCTTCCCAGGCTTCCAACGGCGTGGACTCCCATGCGCTTTCCATTGCGCAGGCCAAAACTGCGCTGGCCGGCGCCTACACCGTCGGACTGAGCATCAACGCAGCACGGTTCACCATCAACCTTGCCCATGCGGAAATGAGGGAACAGACGTTGAGGGAGTTACGTACACGAACCAATCGCGCTGCAACCGACATCAGGGCACGCGCGATGGTCGGCAGCGCCAGTGCATTCTTCCTGGAAGACAAATGGTCGTCCGTCGCACCATGACATGCCGGTCTGCGCCAATGCGCGGCTTCACCCTCGTCGAGCTCTCGGTGGTGCTGGTCATCATCGCCGTGATCCTCGGCGCGGTGACGTCCGGCGGCGACCTGCTGCGCCAGGCGTCCGGCCAGCGGATATTTTCGGAGTTCGTGACCGGATGGCGCAACGCGTTCAGCACCTATACGACGCAAGCCAAGGTCGTACCCGGCGACAACCCGATCGCACCCACGAACGTCATCCACGGACTTGGCGGATCGAGCGAGCTGTGCAACGACGCCGTCGACAAGACCCTGACCAACGTGATGCTCTCGCAGAGCATCGAGCCGCCGGAAGGACGCGGCACCGGCGAGGAGGACCGCTTCGTCTATCTCGACAGCAACGGTTCGCCGCACGAGCTCAGGGTGTGCTTCACGACGGTGCAGTGGGCCGTGTCGGGAACGACTTCCGGCACCTTCGTGAAGGCGAGCCGGCACGTCATGCACCTCACCGGGCTCACCACGGAACTGGCCATGCAGTTCGATGCGCTGATCGACGGCCGGCTCGACGCGCGCTTCGGACGCTTCCGGCAGACGAGTTTCGCCGACTCGCTCTCCGCGACGGGCGTCGAATGGCCGTTGCCCAAGAGCGGCACGGGCGAAGACAACATTCCGGAGGTCGATGCATATCTCGTGATGGACTGACATGCGGCGACACCGCCGGCACGTGGCTGGGCAGACCCGCCGCGAAGAAGAATGAATTGAACGACATCGATATTTCACGGCCGTCCGTCCGCGCGACGCCGTTTCAGGGAACGCAACAATGGACATCCTGCTGCAGCAGATCATCAACGGGCTGGTGTTGGGCAGCATGTATGCCCTGATCGCGCTGGGCTACACGATGGTCTACGGGATCATCAACCTGATCAACTTCGCCCACGG
>JAKONL010000502.1 GCA_022701965.1 Burkholderiaceae bacterium
GATGGCTCCGTCGTGTAGAGGTCGACCTCGTGGCCGGGAGAGAAGCTATGGAAGATGGCCTTCGTCTCGGCATTCCAATTAAGCACGGCCATCGACCAGTCGCCGAACATCCGACGTGGCACCTCGCGGTATTCAAGAAGCTTCAGGTCATGATGACGCGGATCGCCTGAAATCATCGCGAACACCTCGTCGATCGATCCCTTCTCGCCCTCCAGGTACTGGAGATAGGTTCCGCCCACGCAGACGAGGCCGCCCGTGAGTTCGTGCGCCTTGTTCCAGTCGATCGAGACGGTCAGGATGTCCTGCAAACACGGTTGTCCGCTGGCATGGCTCGTGTAGATGAGACGGTAGAGCATCGTGATGTGGTTGACGTGAGCCCGGCACATAGCCCAGGCGATCACTCTACCGGCATCAACTGGCCCTGATCGCGAAAAGGAAATGTGAGGGCTCCGAATGCGAAACGCCCGCAAAAACCGGAGTTGCTGCGGGCGATCTACTTCTTGTGGTCGGGGCGAAAGGATTCGAACCTTCGAGCCTCTGGTCCCAAACCAGATGCGCTACCAGGCTGCGCTACACCCCGACTAGCTCTCGATTATATGCCGGCAAACCAACCGCTCGGGCCGCCGGCGGCAGAAACTTCGATCGTCCCGTTCAGCGCCTCTCGTACTGCTGCTTGCCGAAGAGGATCTCGCGTTCCTTGTCGCCCGTCAGCGGCTTGCGCCGGTCGGCCAGCACCTGCACGCCGCGTTGCACCGCCGGGCGCGCAGCGATGCCGTCGAACCAGGCTTTCAGGTGCGGATAGTCGCTCAGCGTGACACCCTGGTTCTCCCAGCTGCGCAGCCACGGGAAGATGGCGATGTCGGCAATGGAGTAGGTGCGCCCGGCGATGAATCTGTTCTTCGAGAGCTGCCGGTCGATCACGCCGTAGATGCGGCGGGCCTCGTTGGTGTAGCGCTCGATCGCGTAGGGAAGCTTCTCGGGCGCGTACAGGCGGAAGTGATGGGCCTGGCCGAGCATCGGCCCGACACCGCCCATCTGGAACATCAGCCACTGCAGCACGTCGAAGCGCGCCCGGTCGCCCGCGGGCAGCAGCTTGCCGGTCTTGCCGGCGAGATAGACCAGGATCGCCCCCGACTCGAACAGCGAGATCGGCTTGCCGCCCGGCCCGTCCGGATCGGTGATCGCCGGGATCTTGTTGTTGGGGCTGATCGCCAGAAAGTCTGCTTCGAACTGCTCGCCCTTGCCGATGTCCACCGCGTGCGCGACGTAGGGCAGCCGGCACTCCTCGAGCATGATGTGGACCTTGTGGCCGTTGGGCGTGGGCCATGTGTGGACGTCGATGGGGGCCTGGGTCATTGCGTGATTCCTGCGTGTTGATCGGGTCGGGATCGGAGCGCCAGCATATACGCCGGGCGTCATCCAGCTGCCATCGTCGCGACACGGCGCTTTCATGCGCGCCCCGGAGACTCGCGCCAACCTGAAGGCGAAGCTCCATGCAAGAACTGCCCAATCCGATGTTCCCGATCTCCCAGCTGGGGCGTCCCTCGTTCTGGCGGGCACCGCCGTCCGACCGCAGGGTCGCGTCGCCGATGTCGTTGCCCCACGCGCCGGCGGCGACCGTGCCGGTGCACGACGCTTCCGGCACGATGCCGGGCTTCACGGTCGCCTGGGCGCGCCACCTCGACGAGGTGCGCGCCGCGCAGCGCCTGCGCTTCGAGGTCTTCGCCGGCGAGATGGGTGCCCGGCTGGCGACCTCGGTCGAGGGACACGACATCGACCTGTTCGACGATTTCTGCGAGCACCTGCTGGTGCGCGACGACGCCACGCAGCAGGTCATCGGAACCTACCGGGTCCTGACGCCGGCGCAGGCGCGCCGCGTCGGCAGCACCTACAGCGACACCGAGTTCGACCTGACCCGCCTGCGCGACCTGCGCGAGCGCATGGTCGAGCTCGGCCGCAGCTGCGTGCATCGCGACCATCGGCAGGGCGGCGTGATCCTGGCGCTCTGGGGTGCGCTCGCCGGCTTCATGCACCGCAACCGGCTCGACACCATGATCGGCTGCGCGAGCATCCCGATGGCGCACGACGGCGTGCGCGGCGGCGTCGATTGCGGCGACGTCGCCGCCAGCATCTGGCGGCAGCTGTCGGCGACGCACATGGCGCCGATCCGCTATCACGTCCAGCCGCGCCTGGCGCTGCCGGTCGACCGGCTCGACGGCGGTCTGGACGTCGAGCCGCCGGCCCTGATCCGCGGTTACCTGCGCCTGGGCGCCAAGGTGCTCGGTGCGCCGGCCTGGGACCCGGACTTCAACACGGCGGACCTGCCCATGCTGATGCGCATCGCCGATCTCCCGCCGCGCTACCGCAGGCACTTCCTGGGTCTCTGACAGCCGCCGTCGAACCGCCGCGACGGACATCGCACGGTCTGTGACACCTGCCACATGACAGCGTCACGCAACTGTCACGATGGCGAAGGACACTGCGTTGTTTCCGCTGACAGCGTCCCGAAAGCGCGGGCGCGAGAATCCCCGACCATGTCCTCTTCCCCGATTTCCACTCCGGTCGACGCTCCGGCCGAAATCTCTCCGCAGCCCGTTGCCGACGCAAGCAGGGAAACGGCAAAGGAAACGCGCGACGATCGCGCGACCGCCGCCACGTCGTCCACGCTGCCGATCGCCGCGACAGCGGCCGTGGTCGACCTCGCATCGAAGTCGCCGGCGACGCCCGTGGCCCCGGTGCTCACGCTGCTCGACCGCGACCACAGCATCCTGGCCTTCAACGAGCGCGTGCTCGACTGGGCCAAGCGGCCCGAAGTGCCGCTGATCGAGCGCCTGCGCTACCTGTGCATCGTCTCCTCCAACCTCGACGAGTTCTTCGAGGTCCGCGCCGCGCCGCACCTGATCGCCGCCGGCACGGGCGAGGCGAGCGGCAACGAGACGGTGGCGTCCTTCGAGCGTCTCGCCGAAAGCGCGCACACGCTCGTCGCGACGCAGTACGCGCTCTACAACGATGCGCTGATGCCGGCCTTCGCGGCGCACGGCATCCACATCATCTCGCACGGCGAGCGCAATGCGGCCCAGCGCAAGTGGGTGCAGGAGTACTTCGAGCGCGAGGTGCGACCGCTGCTGGTTCCGGTGGGCCTCGACCCGTCGCATCCGTTCC
Source organism: Burkholderiaceae bacterium (assembly GCA_022701965.1). Next base: position 3,163 of record JAKONL010000502.1, read on the forward strand.
CGCAGGTGGCGAACAAGTCGCTCAACTTCATCGTCAGGCTCGGTGGCAAGGACGCCTTCGGGCGCGAGAACCCGATCGCGATCCTGAAGGTGCCGCGAGTGCTGCCGCGGGTGGTGCGGATGCCGGCCAAGGTGTCGGGCGGCAAATTGCTGTTCGTTGCGCTGTCGAGCATCGTCCGCGCGCATCTCCAGAGCATGTTCTCCGGCCGCGAGGTCGGCGATTTCTCGCAGTTCCGCGTGACGCGCCATTCCGACCTCGCTGTCGACGAGGAGGACGTCAAGAACCTGCGCACCGCGCTGCGGCAGGGCCTGCAGCACCGGCACTTCGGGCAGGCCGTGCGGCTGGAGGTGTCGGCGAGCTGCGCCGAGTCGCTCGCGAGCTTCCTGCTCGCACAGTTCAACCTGCCCCAGGAGGCGCTCTATCGCGTCCACGGACCGGTGAACCTCGCGCGTCTCACGCAGCTGATCGACCTCATCGACGATCCGCGCTTCAAGGACCTGCGCTTCGAGCCGTACAAGGCGTCCTACCCGATCACGCTGTCGCCGGGGCAGTCGTTCTTCGACCGCCTGCAGCGCGGCGACGTGCTGATCCACCAGCCTTTCGAGAGCTTCGACGGCGTGCTCGCATTCCTGCGTGAAGCCGTCTCCGATCCGCAGGTGCTCGCGATCAGGCAGACCATCTACCGAACCGGCACCGATTCGGCGCTGATGGACCTGCTTCGCGAGGCGGTACGCCGAGGCAAGGAGGTGATGGTGGTGGTCGAGCTCAAGGCGCGCTTCGACGAGGAGGCCAACATCAACTGGGCCGAGATGCTGGAGTCGATCGGCGCCCAGGTCGTCTATGGCGTGGTGGGCCTGAAGACCCATGCCAAGATGCTGCTGGTGACGCGTCGAG
>JAKONL010000518.1 GCA_022701965.1 Burkholderiaceae bacterium
GCGTGAGCGTGCCTGCGGCCGAGCCTGTGGTGCGGATGGCTTCGCTTCGTTCGGGGGCGGATCCGGTCATGTTCGACACATGCCTGCCGGAATGTGAGTCCCGCGACCCGCTCCTGCGGAAGGCTTCGCTTGCCGCGCTCGCGGCGGCTCCGGCAGGGGCACCGGTCGCAGGAGGCGAGGCCGAAGCGGAAGCCGCTGCCATACCGGTGGCGACCAGTGCCGAGCGGACGCATGACTCCCTTCTCCGCGTCGCGGCGCGGCAGGGGACGACGATCGCCGGTGCGGCAACCACCTCCGCCCTGAGCCAGGTCGTCCGGCTGTTGGGATGGCGGAACGAGTTGTGAGCACCGGGGTCTTGCCTGATCGCGGCAAGACGACGGGATGCAAGCTGAAGCCACCGACAGGCGGCCTTGCCGGCTTTTGCGTCGCGCAGTGCGGCAGCGCCCCGTGCTGGCCTTTCTCCTCTAAGCCGTCCTGACGCTCGGCGATCTCGAGCCTTTCAGGAGTGGGCGGACGGGCGGAGCCCGTTCAGCCGGCAACCGTGGCCCATCAATCGGCGGCCGTGCCCGCCGACAATAGCGACGACGCAACGATCGTGCGTGAGACGATAAAGGCAGAGCACATGACGGGGCGTTGCCGATGAGGGGCGTCGCCGCGCCGGCGCAGGTGTGGTTCAGGTCGCCTGGCTCGAGGCATGCGCGTCCGGCCGGGGGAAACGGATCTCCTGACGGAGCCCGCCCTCGGCGCGGTTTTCGAGTTGGAGCGATCCGCCGTGCCGGTCCACAATCTCGCGCGCGATCGCCAGGCCCAGACCGACCCCGCCTATCGCTTTGCCGCGCCCCAGGTCCACCCGGAAGAAAGGCTCGAACACGCGGTCCAGGAGTTCGGGCGGGATGCCCGGTCCTCGATCCTCGACCCGCAGGACCGCCTCGCCCTCCGCAAGGCGGACGGTGAGGTGAGCGCCGCCGCCGTGACGCGCCGCGTTCTCCACGACGTTGCGCAATGCGCGCTTGAGCGCAAACGGCTGACCCTGGATTTTGGCAGGCTCGCAATCGTCGAGCACGACCGGCAGCCCGGCCTCGCCGAGTTCGGCTGCGACCGTGCGCGCCAGGGTTCCGAGGCAGAGCGGTTCGAACGTGCCGGTTTCACCTTCCTCGCGTACGAGGCGGATCGCCGAGTCGGCGATGGCGTCCAGTTCGGCAAGGTCCCGCAGCCAAGCGTCGCGCTCGCCGTCGGGCAAGAACTCGGCACGCAGCCGCATGCGCGTCATCGGGGTGCGTAGGTCGTGGCCGGCGGCGGCCACGAGGCGCATGCGGCTTTCGGTGGTCGCTCGCAAACGCCCCGACAGGGCGTTCAGGGCGCGCGCCGTCTCGCGCAGTTCACCGGGGCCTTTCTCGGATACAAGCGGAAGCGTGCCGTCCGCCCGAATGCTGGAGAAGGCGCGGTTGATCAGTCGCAGGGGACCGAGGACCCGCGCCGTAGCGAACAGCGAGACCGCGATCGCGCCCAGCGCCACGAAGGAAAGATAGGAGACCAGCGCGGCCCAGGGCTGAGGGGGACGCTCCGGGAAGTCCAGCGCGGCGAAGGTGCCGTCGTCGGTACGCATCACCATGCTGCGCGGACCGGCATCCCCGTCGCCCTTCAGGATCACCGCGTCGATCGCGCTGCCTTGCCGCCGCAACTCCGTTCGCAGCAGATCGGTCGCCTCCCCATCGATCCGCTCCGAGGCCGGCCGTTCGCCGATCCGCAGGCCCGCCTTGCGCAGCGTCTCGCCCGACCCGTTCGAGAGATGGGCAAGCGCCTGCACGGTCTGTGCGTAGCTTTCCTCGAATAGGCCGCGACGGGGGCGGTCCGTGATCTGGAAGGTGATCATGGCAGCCGACACGACCACCACCACGATCGCTCCACCGATCACCAAGAGGAGGCGCAGGCGCAGACTGGTCATTCGCGCCTCTCGCGATGAACTTCGGCCGCGAACTGGTAGCCGCCATTGCGCACGGTCTTGAACAGGCGGAAAACGCCGTTGTCGCCGAGCTTGCGCCGCAAACGGCTGACGGTGACGTCGATGGTTCGGTCGAACGGGTCCACCGAGCGCCGTCCATGGAGAAGCTCCAGAAGCTCGTCGCGCCGCAGGAGCCGGCCGGGTCGCTCCAGGAAGATGTGCAGAAGATCGAACTCGGTGCCGGTCAGGTCCAGCTCGCGGCCCTGAGGATCGCGCACGTGCCGGCGTCGAAGGTCGACCTCGTGCCCATCGAAACGGAAGAGTGCGCCGGGCTGGGGCTTGGGTGCTGCGTCGGCCGGAGCCACGCGACGCAGGACGGCGCGAACGCGCGCGGCCAGCTCGCGTGGGTTGAAGGGCTTCACGAGATAGTCGTCGGCACCGATCTCCAACCCGACGATGCGGTCGATATCTTCCTTCAGCGCAGTCAGCAGGATCACCGCCACGCTCGGATGGCGGTCCTTCAGGCGGCGGCAGACGTCGAGGCCCGACCCGTCGGGCAGCATGACGTCGAGCACCACCAGCGCCGGCGCATCGGCGGCGACCGCCTCCTCGCAGGTGCGGCAGCTTTCGGCGGTGGCGACCGCAAAGCCCTGCGACGCCAGATAGCGCGCCGTCAGCTCACGGATCTCGTGGTCGT
>JAKONL010000615.1 GCA_022701965.1 Burkholderiaceae bacterium
CGCGCAGGCTGCCGCCGGCGCCGCCGAGGAACAGCACGCTGCACAGCGACGGCCCGCAGTTCTCGCCGATGCGCTCGACGATGCGGCGCACCTCCTCAGGCATCGGCTGCTCGACCGGGCGCAGCGCCTCGTCAAGCACGTACCACTGCGCGTGCTCGCCGGTGGTCGACGTCATCAGGAGGCGCAGGCCGGGTCGGGCGACACCCTCTTCCCAGCGCTCGATGATCGACAGCGGATCGGCGATGTCGGTGCCGCCCCAGCCGTCGCCCGGATTCGCGACCTGGAAATAGCGCCCCGGCGTCGACTTGCGTCCGTGCATGCGGATGCCCGAAGCCGGCATGTCGAGGCAGCGCCCGGCCTGATGCTCGGTCAGCACGCCGGTGATGTGGTCGTCGACCACCACCACCTCGTCGGCCACGCCCGCGAACTGCCGCGCGAAGATGCCGACTGCCGCAGAACCGCAGCCCACGCGCATGCGCTGCTCCTCGACGCCGTTGACGATCGGGGCGCGGCCGGCCTGCACGACCAGATTCGCGCCGCCGTCGATGGTGCATTCGACCGGCTGCTTGTTGCCGAGCTTCTGCATCAGCTCGACCGTCATGCGGCCTTCCTTCTTGCTGCCGCCGGTGAGGTGGTGCACACCGCCGAGCGACAGCATCTGCGAGCCGTATTCGGCCGTGGTCACATGGCCGACGACCTCACCGCGGTAGCGCACGTTGGCTTGTTCGGCGCCGAGGAAGCGGTCGGTGTCGATCTTCACCTTGAAGCTGCAGTAGCTGAAGATGCCTTCGGTGACGACGGTGACCATGTCGACTCCCCGGGCCTGCGAGCCGACGATGAATGGCGCGGGCTTGTAGTCGGGATAGGTGGTCGACGAACCGACGCCGGTCACGAAGATGGCGTCGGCTTGCAGCAGGTCGCCGCGCCAGGCCGGTGCGTTGCCGTCCTTCGCATCCTCCCCGCCGGCGCGCAAGAACGGCACCAACGCCGGCTCATCGGCCGCGAGCTCGCGTCGCAGCAACACGACCGGGTCGACACGCACCAGCACGCCGTCGCGGTTCGCGTACCGGTCGCAGGCACCGGTGCGACCGTCCGAGATCTGGCAAAGCACCGGGCAGGCATTGCACTCGACCTTGGCGACGCTCATGCGGTCGTTGCGCGGCGGTGCCTTGCCGAGGCCGATGTCGGCGTTCGGCGGCAGGTCCATCGCGGGCAATCCGTCGGTCTTGGTGTGTTCGGTCATCGTGGTTCGTCGTGGCCCATCGGTTCATCGCACCTCGCGGCACACGAGACGCCTGCAACGAACATGCCAGCATCACCCTTGTGCGCGATTTGTCAGATGTGTAGCATCCGCTCCACGTTCATGTGGTGTTCACTACATAGAATGCCTGCAATGTAGCGACGCGGCCCAATGCTTGCATGGGTGTTTTCCCAGAGCGGGACAATCTCGCCCGGTCTTCTTTCCTGCGAATCGTCCATGAGTGCATTCAACGAAGAGCGTGTCCTTTCCGTCCATCACTGGACCGATCGCCTGTTCACTTTCACCACCACCCGCGACCCGTCGCTGCGCTTCTCCAACGGCCATTTCACGATGATCGGACTGCGGGTCAACGGCAAGCCGCTGCTGCGCGCCTACAGCATCGCCAGCGCCAACTACGAGGAGTACCTCGAGTTCCTGAGCATCAAGGTCGACGACGGCCCGCTCACCTCGCGCCTGCAGCACATCCGGGTCGGCGACAGCATCATCGTGGGCCGCAAGCCCACCGGCACGCTGCTGATCGACTACACACTGCCCGGCAAGCGCTTGTACCTGTTCGGCACCGGCACCGGCCTCGCACCGTTCATGAGCATCATCCGCGACCCCGAGACCTACGAGAAGTTCGACAAGGTCATTCTGGTGCACGGCGTGCGTCAGATCGACGAGCTGGCCTATCACGACCTGGTCACCGATCACCTGCCCAGGCACGAGCTGCTCGGCGAGATGATCGCCAATCGATTGCTTTACTACCCGACCGTGACGCGCGAGGATTTCCGCAACATGGGGCGCATCACCGAGTTGGTCGAGAGCAACAAGCTCACCGACGATCTCGGACTGCCGCCTATCAACGCCGCCGAGGACCGCGTGATGCTGTGCGGCAGCCCGGGCATGCTGTTCGACCTGAAACACATGCTCGAAGCCAGGGGATTCAACGAAGGCAACACCTCGACCCCCGGCGACTTCGTCGTCGAGCGGGCCTTCGCCGAAAAATGAGTCGTGCCTGATCGTGGCCAGCCGCACCGCCACCAAACCCCAGCGCAAGACCGGCGTGCGCGAGGCGTCCGCGCAGGCCACGCGCGACGCGATCCTTAAGGCTGCGACCAAAGTGTTCGCGAAGTACGGCTACGACGGCGGCAGCGTCGAGAAGATCTCGAAGGCTGCCAAGTCGGTCGACAGGATGATCTATTACTACTTCGGCAGCAAGGAAGGCCTCTTCATCGCGGTACTCGAAGGCATCTACCAGCGCATGGACGACGCCGAGGCCGCGCTGGCCATTGACGTCGCGAAGCCGGTCGAGGCGCTGACGGCCGTGATCCGCTTCGTGCTCGGCTACTACCGCAAGAACCCCGAGTTCGTCACGCTGCTCAACATCGAGAACCTGCACCAAGGCCGGCATATCGCCAAGTCACTGCGGGCGCGCGAGTACTCGTCGCAGGCCCTGACGATCATCGGGAACATCTTGCAGAGCGGCGCACGCCAGGGCCTGTTTCGCAGCACGCCGGTCGCACGCGACGTCTACCTGCTGATTGCCGCCACGGGCTACTTCTACACGGCCAACCGCCACACGCTCACGGCCTTCCTCGGCGAGCCGATGGCGTCACCCGAAGCGGTCGCGCACTGGCAGGATTTCGTGATCGAGACCGTGCTGCGCACGGTGCGCGCCGACGGACCGCATCCAGACACATCCACCCACGAGGACATCACATGGCAGAAATCGCAACCGGCGAGAAGTCGGGCAAGGTCGTCATCCGGAACATAGGGCTGCTGCTCTCGGGCGACATCGACCGGCCCATCCTGGACGCCGACACCATCGTCGTGCAGGACGGCCTGATCGTCGCGTTCGGCAAGGAGAAAGACTGCGACACCGACGGCGCGAAGACCGTCGTCGATTGCCGCCGGACGTGCGTCGCGCCAGGCCTGATCGACAGCCACGTGCACCCAGTCTTCGGCGACTGGACGCCGCGCCAGAGCCAGCTCGGCTGGATCGATTCGACGATGAACGGCGGCGTGACGACGATGATCTCGGCCGGCGAAGTGCACCTGCCCGGCCGTCCGAAGGATATCGTCGGCCTGAAGGCGCTGGCCATCACCGCACAGCGCGCCTACGACAACTTCCGCCCGAGCGGCGTGAAGGTGCTGGCGGGCGCGCCGGTGATCGAGAAAGGCATGGTCGAGAGCGATTTCAAGGAGCTGGCCGAAGCGGGCGTGCGCCTGCTGGGCGAGGTCGGCCTGGGCTCGGTGAAGGCAGGCTACGAGGCCAAGGAGATGGTGGCCTGGGCGCGCAAGCACGGCATCCAGAGCACGATCCACACCGGCGGGCCGTCAATACCGGGCTCCGGGCTGATCGACAAGGACGTGGTGCTCGAAGCCGACGCCGACATCATCGGCCACATCAACGGCGGCCATACCTCGCTGCCCGAGGCGCATGTCTGCGAGCTGTGCGAAAAATCGTCCCGCGCGATCGAGATCGTGCACAACGGCAACGAGAAAACGGCCATCGCCGCGGCCCGCGCGGCGATCGAGCTCAGGTGCCCGCACCGCGTGATCCTCGGTACCGACGGCCCGGCCGGCTCGGGCGTGCAGCCCTTGGGCATCCTGCGCATGGTGGCATTCATCTCGGCGTTCGCGAACATCCCGCCGGAGCAGGTGTTCTGCTTCGCGACAGGCAACACGGCGCGCATCCGGGCGCTGAATTGCGGACTGATCGAGGTTGGCCGCGACGCCGATTTTGTCTTCATGGACCGCGCACAGCATTCGCCGGCTGCCGGGTTGCTTGAAAGCGTGGCACTGGGCGACATTCCGGGCGTCGGCATGGTGATGATCGACGGGTTGATTCGCTGCGGCCGCAGCCGCAACACGCCGCCCGCGACCGACGTGCCCGTGGTGGTCGCGGCGACACACTGAAGCGTTTGGTCCGTTTTCCCGGTTATCCGCATCGGGACTGCCTTGTGCGAAGTGAAGGTAGCGACGACCAGGAACTGTGGTCCGCGCAGCCTATCGGACAGTCGCTCTCATTTCTTGGCCAGCCGGCGTGAGCCGGGATTTCGCACCCGTCACGCTGCTCGTGAGGGTGCCCAGCTTGTACATGATCCACCGGGACGTGCCGGCCAAGGATTGGGGCAAGTCTTTGGACTGGACGACCGATGGAACCCGCAAGTTCCGTCCTGCCGCGGATCGTCGCCCGGCGGCGCTCACAATCCGAGTCAAGGTCGGCCGATCGATCCGATCGATCCGATCGAGTGGCGACACTACGCCCAGGCCTGCCCGCGTCCGCAACGGTGCGATGCCACGCCGACCGGTCCCTGAATCGGTGCTCTTCCGTTGGATGCCGTCGGCCCATGTCGGACGCGTCTTTGCGCGACGAGGCTTGGCATCGTGGAAGGACCGCATGGTCGAGATCAGCTGCAGCAATAACTGATTGGACGCCATGGAGAGCTGCCTGCCGAGCCGCGTCACGATATACGCCTTCGTCGCGCCCAGCAGCGACTGATCGACCGGAATCACAACCAGTTGGCAGGCATCGATCTCCTGGGCGACCGCGAAGGCGGCACCAAGAGCGGCCGAACAATACCTGTCATCGCACTGAGCAGGTAATGCGTTCGACGTCGCATGAGCGGTAAGAAAGAGATCAATTCAGCGCTTTGGAAGCGTCTGCAGCCAATGTTTCCGGTAGTGAAGCCTTCACCTCAGGCAGGGCGTCCTCGCCTGGACGACTAGCTTGCCCTCAACGGCGTCCTCTTCGTGCTGCGCACAGGCGTAGGTGACGATCCTGACCCAATTCGTCAACTCGAGCGGGGTTGCCGAGCCACGGCGCAATGCGTCGAGCAAGTCCTCGCGATGGCGCCTGCGCTCCGGCTCGGTCTCGAAGAACAGCGACGCGCTGAGCTGGTCGAGGTCGCGCGATGCTTCCG
>JAKONL010000013.1 GCA_022701965.1 Burkholderiaceae bacterium
CTCGACCAGATCAGGGTCGGGGGCGACATCATCCGCGAGAGTTTCCTGATCCTGCTGGCGGGCGTGGTGTTCGGCATCGCTCTGGCGTTCGGCCTCGGCGGCAAGGAATGGGCCCAGGACCGGATCGAGGAATGGTGGCCGCGCAGCCGCGGCTCCAGGGACCCGAAGGACCTCAAGGATGCCCTGAAGGAAACCGTCAGGGATACCGGCAAGGACGCTGCACGCAATACCGTTCCCGGCGCACTCGGCGACGTACCGAAATCCTCCGGCGTACGCGGCCCCTACGACAAGCGCGTTCCCTGACGGGAGCAGCGTCGTTTTGCCGGCCTGGTCCGGCACCCCCTCATTTCCGCTGCACAGGCGCTCACCCATCTCGACGCGCCGATCCGGCGCACTTCCCATGAAAAACCTCCACTCCATGCCCTTCGGGGCCACCGTGCTGCCTGACGATGGCGGCGTTCTCTTTCAGCTCTGGGCGCCGGGCGTCGACGTGGTGGCGCTCGACCTCGGCGACGACGGTCCGTCCGACGCCGCGCGTCCCGCGGTCCTGCCCATGGAACGCGACGACGACGGGTGGCATCGTCTGACGGTCGGGCACGCGCGGGCGGGCGACCGCTACCGGTTCAAGCTGCCCGACGACATGCGCATTCCCGATCCGGCTTCCCGGCGCAATCCGGACGACGTGCACCGTGCCAGCGAGGTCGTCGATCCGTCGAGCTACGACTGGCAGGACGGCGCCTGGACCGGGCGCCCCTGGACGGAGGCCGTGATCTACGAACTGCATATCGGCACCTTCACGCCGGAAGGCACCTTCACGGCCGCGAAGGCGCGGCTGCAGGATCTGGTCGACCTCGGCATCACGGTGATCGAGGTCATGCCCGTGGCCGACTTCCCCGGCCAGCGCGGCTGGGGCTACGACGGCGTCCTGCTGTTCGCGCCGGACGCGGTCTACGGCACCCCCGACGAGCTGAAGGCCTTCGTGGATGCCGCGCACGGCCTGGGCATGAGCGTGCTGATGGACGTGGTCTACAACCACTTCGGGCCCGAGGGCAACTATCTGCACGCGGGCACGCCGGAATTCTTCAATCCGGCGCACCAGACGCCTTGGGGCGCGGCGATCAACTACGACGGCGAGCTCTCCTCGACGGTGCGCGACTTCTTCGTGCACAACGCGCTCTACTGGGTCGAGGAGTTCCGCTTCGACGGCCTGCGCATGGACGCGGTCCACGCGATCCGTGACGACTCCGAAACCGACATCGTCACCGCCATCTGCGACGCCCTGCGCGACGGCCCCGGCCGGTCGCGGAAGATCCACGTCGTGCTGGAAAACGACGCCAACGGCTCGCACTTCCTCGAGCGCAACCAGGGCGACCAGACGCCGATCACCGCGAGCGCGCAGTGGAACGACGACCTGCATCACGTCGCGCACGTGATCGTCACCGGCGAGACCGACGGCTACTACGCCGACTACGCGGACGACGCCGTCACGCAGTTCGGCGTGGCGCTGGCCGAAGGCTTCGTGTTCCAGGGCCAGGCCTCGGCGTTCCGCAAGGGCGAGCTGCGCGGCGAGCCCAGCGCGCAGCTGCCGCTGGAGAGCTTCGTCTCGTTCCTGCAGACGCACGACCAGGTCGGCAACCGCGCGTTCGGCGACCGCATCTCCTCGCTGGCCGACCCGGTGCTGCTGCGCGCGGCCTACGCCTGCCTGCTGCTGTCGCCGCACACGCCGATGCTCTTCATGGGCGAGGAATACGGCGCGTCGACGCCCTTCCTGTATTTCTGCGATTTCGGTCCCGAGCTGGCGGCGGCGGTGTCCGAAGGCCGGCGCTCCGAGTTCGGCGGCTTCGCGGCCTTCGCCGACGAGTCGAAGCTCGCCGAGATTCCGGACCCGAATGCCGAATCGACCTTCACAGCCTCGAAGCTCAAGTGGGAAGAACGTGGTGAAGGCGTTCATGCCGAACTGCTCGCGCACATCCGCGGCCTGCTGACGCTGCGCAGGACGCTGCTCGTCCCGCGCCTCGAAGGCCAGCATGCGGGCGGACGCCACTGGCGCGACGGCGAAGCGCTGCGCGTCGAATGGCTCGTCGGCGGCGCCGACGGCACGCCCGGCGGCGCCAGGCTGCAACTGCTCGCCCATTTCGGCAAGACGCCGGCCGAAAGCATCATGCCGCTCGAAGGCGAAACCCTCTATTCCATCGGCGTCGAGACGCGGGAGGCCTCCGACGACAGTCCATGGCGCCTGCAACCCGGCGCCGTGCACGTGACTCTCCAGGAGAACCCCCTTGTCTGACCGCGAAGAACACGTGGCGCTCCAGCGCCTGGGCGCCTTCTTCGGCATCGCGCCGCAATACGACGACATCTTCGGCAAGCGCCACGAGGCTTCCTCCGCGGCACTGTCTTCACTGCTTGCCAGCTTCGGCGTCGACCCGTCGGTCCGGCCCCAGGAAAGCCTGGCTTCGGCCGAGGCGGCGCGCTGGCGCGAGACCGTGCCGCCCGCCCTCGCGGTGGAGGCCGAGCGGTCCGAATGGCAACTGCTCGTCCGGGTGCCGGCCAACCAGGCCGAAGCGGCCTGGACGCTGTACGAGGAGAACGGCACGCCGCACCACGGCAAGCTGTCGCTGCACGCGGTGCCCGAGCTCGCACGGGTCGACATCGACGGCATCGCCTGGTGCGAGCGCCGGGTCACCATCACCCAGCCACTGCCGGTCGGCTACCACCGGCTGTCGCTCGACGAGGTGGCCGGCAAGCCGAGCGGCGACACCTTCATCATCAGCGCGCCCGCGCAGTGCTACAAGCCGCTGGCCCTGCGCGGCGAAGGCCGCGTCTGGGGACCGGCGGTGCAGCTCTATGCGCTGCGCTCGCGCCGCAACTGGGGCATCGGCGACTTCACCGACCTGGCCATGCTTGCGCAGCAGGCGGCCCAGCGCGGTGCCGGCATCGTCGGGCTGAATCCGCTGCACGCCCTGTTTCCGCACAACCCGGCGCACACCAGCCCGTACAGCCCCTCGTCTCGGCTGCATCTCGACGTGCTCTACATCGACGTCGAGGCGATCGACGAGTACCGCGAGTGCGAAGCCGCCCAGCGGCTGGTGACGTCGCGCGAATTCCAGACCCGCCTCGCCGCACTGCGCGAAACGCCGCTGGTCGACTATCCCGGCGTGGCGGCGGCGAAGTTCGAGGTGCTGGAGCTGCTGTACGCGGCATTCCGCCGCAAGCCGACGGCGGCCTTCGACATCTTCCGCACCGAACGCGGCGCGTCGCTGCGCAGCCATGCGCTTTTCGAGGCGCTGCAGGAGCATTTCTTCGCCGAGGACACGGCCGTCTGGGGCTGGCCGGTGTGGCCCGAGGCCTACCGCGATCCCTCGTCGCAGGAAGTCGCCGAATTCTGCGAGGCGCATGTCGATCGCGTCGAGTATTACGAATACCTGCAGTGGCAGGCCTCGCGCCAGCTGGGGCGCGCGGCCGCGCAGTGCGAGGCGCTCGGCATGGCGGTGGGCCTCTATCTCGATCTGGCGGTCTCGGTAGACCGCGCGGGCTCCGACACCTGGGGCGAGCAGACGACCTTCGTCCATGGCGCCAGCGTCGGCGCTCCGCCGGACGAGTTCAACCCGAACGGCCAGGGCTGGGGCCTGCCGCCACTGCGCCCCGACAAGCTGCGCAGTACCGGCTACCGCTTTTTCAGGGAGACGCTGCGCGCGAACATGCGCTCGGCCGGCGCCGTGCGCATCGACCACGTGATGGGCCTGATGCGCCTGTTCTGGATTCCGCCGCACAAGTCGCCCCAGGACGGCGCCTACGTGCACTACGCGATCGACGAGATGCTCGGCATCGTCGCCATCGAGAGCCAGCGCCAGCGCTGCATGGTGATCGGCGAGGATCTGGGTACCACGCTCGACGAGATGCGCCAGGCCATGACGCGCAGCGACCTGCTGTCGTACAAGCTGCTGTATTTCGAGCGCACGCCGCAGAACGACTTCATCGCGCCGGCCGACTATCCGCGCAACGCGCTGGTGGCGATCAGCACGCACGACCTCGCCACGCTGGCGGGCTGGTGGACCGGCCACGACCTGCGCCTGCGCCTGTCGCTCGGCCTGTTCCCGGACCAGGCGATCTTCGAGAAGCAGCTCTTCGACCGTGCGCAGGAGCGCGTGCGCCTGCTGCTGGCCGTGCAGCGCGCGGGCTTCCTCTCGCCCGACGCGGTGGCCGGCGCGACCGGTGCGCAGACGCTGTCGTCGGAAGTCGTCGCGGCCATCCACGCCTACGTGGCGAGCACGCCGTCGCAGGTGATGATGGTGCAGCTGGAAGATGCGATCGGCATGACCGAACAGGCCAACATGCCGGGCACGACGTCCGAGCATCCGAACTGGATGCGCAAGCTCTCGCTCGACCTGCAGCAGCTCGCCGCCGACGAGCGCACGCTCGAACTCTGCCGCACGCTGACCGCGATCCGCCCGCATCCGACGCTGAAGTCGCCGCCGCGCCGCAGCATCGAGACGGTGATCCCGCGCGCCACCTATCGCGTGCAGTTCCACAAGGACTTCCGCTTCGAGCACGCCATCGCCGCGCTGCCCTACCTCGCGCGGCTCGGAATCAGCCACGTCTACTGCTCGCCGATCCAGCGCGCGCGGCCGGGCAGCATGCACGGCTACGACGTGGTGGCGCACGACGAGATCAATCCCGAACTCGGCGGCCGCGAGGGCTTCGAGGCCTTCACCGCGGCGCTGCGCGCCAACGGCATGGGGCAGTTGCTCGACCTGGTACCCAACCACATGGGCGTGCTCGGCGCCGACAACGCGTGGTGGATGGACGTGCTGGAGAACGGCCCGGCCTCGCTCTATGCGCAGCACTTCGACATCGACTGGCGTCCGCTGAACCTGGAGCTCGCCGGCAAGGTGCTGCTGCCGGTGCTGGGCGACCACTATGGCGACGTGCTCGAACGCGGCGAACTGGTGCTGGGCTTCGATGCCGAGCGCGGCAGCATGGAGGTCCACTACCACGAGCACCGCTTTCCGCTCGCGCCCGAGACCTATGCCCGCGTGCTGCAGCGCGCCGAGACCGCGCTGAACGATCCCGACCTGACGGCCAGCCTGGCGAGCGTCGCGACCGCCTTCGGCCACCTGCCCTCCCGCCTGTCGACCGAGCCCGAGTCGGTGGCCGAGCGGGCGCGCGACAAGGAGATGCTCAAGGGCCGGCTGGCCCGCCTGCTGGCACGGCAGCCCGAGGTAGCGCAGGCCGTGCGCGCCGCCGTCGCCGGCTTCAACGCGCCGTCGGAGCGCGACGCCCTGCATGCACTGCTCGATGCGCAGGCCTACCGCGTCTCCTACTGGCGCGTCGCGGCCGACGAGATCAACTACCGCCGCTTCTTCGACATCAACGAGCTCGCCGCACTGCGCATCGAGCGCGAGGAAGTCTTCGAGGCCACGCACCGCATGGCACTCGACCTGGCCGCCGCGGGCGATGTCGACGGCCTGCGCATCGACCATCCGGACGGCCTGTACGACCCGGCGGAGTACTTCGAGCGCCTGCAGCACGGCTACGCGCGCCGCGCTGGCCTGGTGCTGCCCGGGGCCGACGAAGACGGCCGCCCGGCGCGGCCGCTCTACGTCGTGGCCGAGAAGATCGCCGCCTCGCACGAAGAGGTGCCGGTGCAGTGGCACATCCACGGCACCACCGGCTACCGCTTCGCCACCGTCGTCAACGGCGTGCTGGTCGACACGCGCACCGCCGAGCGCTTCATGCGGATCTGGCGCGGCTTCACCGGCGTGCAGCAGGAATTCGACGAACTGGCCTATGAAGGCAAGCGACTGACCATGCGCAACGCGCTGTCGTCCGAACTCAACGTGCTGTCGACCGAGCTGCTGCGCATGGCACGTTCGGACCGCCGCACGCGCGACTACACGCTCAACAGCCTGCGCCGCGCGCTCAGCGAGATCGCCGCCTGCATGCCGGTCTATCGCAGCTACATCGTCGACTCGCCGTCCGAGCAAGACCTGCACTACATCGATACGGCCGTGGCCGAGGCGCGTCATCGCAGCCTGGACGCCGACGAGTCGGTGTTCGACTTCGTGCGTATGACGCTGCTCGGCGAGGCGGTGCCCGACGCCTCGACCGGGCTACGCGAACGCGCGCGCCGGCTGGCGGTGCGCTTCCAGCAGTTCAGCGCGCCGGTGACGGCCAAGGGCGTCGAGGACACGGCCTTCTACCAGTACTTCCCGCTGAGCTCGCTCAACGAGGTCGGTGGCGAGCCGGGGCACTTCGGCATGACGCTGGAGGACTTCCACGTCGCCAGCACCGACCGCGCGGCGCGTTGGCCGCACACCATGCTGGCCACGTCGACCCACGACAACAAGCGCTCGGAGGACGTGCGCAACCGCATCAACGTGCTCTCCGAGATGCCGGCGACCTGGCGGCTCGCGCTGCGCCGCTGGCGCGCCATGAATGCCGCCGGCCACGGCGCCGTCGCGCCATCGGCTGCCGACGAATACCTGCTCTACCAGACGCTGCTGGGCACGCTGCCCGCCGGCGGGCTGACCGACGCCGGGCGCGCGGAGTTCATCGAGCGCATCGAGCGCTACGTGCTCAAGGCGGCGCGCGAATCGAAGTCGCACACCAGCTGGGTCCATCCGGACCAGGACTACGAGGACGCACTGACCGGCTTCGTCAAGCGCCTGCTCGGCGACGCGGACAGCGCGGCCTTCCGCGCCGACCTCGAGAGCTTCGGCGCGACGCTGGCCTGGTTCGGCGCGCTCAACAGCATCTCGATGATCCTGATCAAGTACACCGCGGCCGGCGTGCCCGACCTGTACCAGGGCAACGAACTGATGGACTTGAGCCTGGTCGACCCCGACAACCGCCGGCCGGTCGACTACACCGCGCGCAGCGGCTGGCTCGACCGGCTGGACGCGCTCGTCGGCAGCGATCGCATGGCGAGCGGTGCCGGCGCTCTCGCCGCATCGCCGCACGACGGCGGCGCCAAGCTCTGGACGACGTGGCGGCTGCTGGCGTTGCGGCGCGAGCATCCGGCGCTGTTCCGCGACGGTGGCTACACCGCGCTGGAGGCCACGGGCAGCGAGGCGTCCCACGTCGTGGCGTACACGCGTTCGCACGGCGGGCAGACGCTGGTCGTCGTCGCCGGTCGCCTCTACGTGAGCCTTGCCACGACCGCCGAATCGCAGGCCGCCGATGCGGCTTCGGACTGCTGGCTGCCGCTGGGCGACGCGGTCTGGAAGGACACCGCCGTGCAACTGCCCGGATGGCCGGACGGCGCCCGCTTCGAGCACGTCTTCACCGGCGAGGTGCTGATCGTGCGCAGCGGCGCATTGCAGGTCGGCGACCTGTTCGCGTATTTCCCGGGCGCGGCACTGCTGGCGCTCGACGCACCGCTCTCGACGTCTGCGGACGACACAGGAACTCCAGGATGAGCCTCTTCGGAAGCACCAAGACCCTTTCCGTCGCCGACCTGATCGTGCAGACGCTGGACGCGATCGGCGTCGAGCGCATCTGGGGCGTGACGGGCGACAGCCTCAACGCGATCAACGACAGCCTGCGGCGGCTCGACACGATCGACTGGATGCACGTGCGCAACGAGGAAGCCGGCGCCTTCGCGGCCGGCGCCGAGGCGGCCGTGACCGGCCGGCTGGCCGTCTGCGCGGGCAGCTGCGGGCCAGGCCACGTGCACCTCATCAACGGCCTCTACGACTGCCAGCGCAGCCATGTGCCGGTGCTCGCCATCGCGGCGCACATCCCGTCGAGCGAGATCGGCCTGGGCTACTTCCAGGAGACCCATCCGACCGAACTGTTCCGCGAATGCAGCCACTTCTGCGAGATGCTTCAGGACCCGGCGCAATTGCCCGAACTGCTGCATCGCGCGATCCGTACCGCCATCGGCCGCAAGGGCGTCGCGGTTCTCGTGATTCCGGGCGACGTGTCGATGAAGGACGCGCCCGGCAATGCCCGCCCTGCGCTGGCGTTGCCCGTCGCGCCGCGGATCGTCCCGGACGCGGGCGAGATCGGCCGCCTGGCCGACCTGCTCAACGACGCCGGGCGCGTGACGCTGCTCTGCGGCGCGGGCACCGCCGGTGCGCACGACGAGGTGGTGGCGTTGGCCGGCGCACTGCAGGCACCGATCGTCCACGCCTACCGCGGCAAGGAGCACATCGAGTGGGACAACCCGTTCGACGTCGGCATGACCGGGCTGATCGGCTTCTCGTCGGGCTACCACGCGATGATGGAATGCGACACGCTGCTGATGCTCGGCACCGACTTCCCCTACCGCAACTTCTATCCGGAGAAGGCGACGATCGTCCAGATCGACAGCGATGCTTCGGCGCTCGGCCGCCGCGTACAGCTCGCGCAGGGCATCGTCGGCGACGTGCGCGAAGCCGCCGCGATGCTGCAGCCGTTGATCCGGGCCGGACGCGACGCGTCGTTCCTCGACGCCGCGCGCAAGCACTACCACGACGCCCGCAAGGGCCTGGACGAACTCGCGACGCCGCGCGAAGGCGCCGAGCCGCTGCATCCGCAGTACGTCGCACGGGTGGTGGACCGGATCGCGAACGACGACGCGATCTTCAGCGCCGATGTCGGCACGCCGTCGGTCTGGGCAGCGCGCTATCTCGCGATGAACGGCCGTCGCCGGCTGATCGGCTCCTTCAACCATGGCTCGATGGCCAACGCGATGCCGCAGGCGCTCGGCGCGCAGGCGGCATTCCCGCAGCGACAGGTGATCTCGCTGTCGGGCGACGGCGGCCTGACGATGCTGATGGGCGAGCTGCTGACCGC
>JAKONL010000015.1 GCA_022701965.1 Burkholderiaceae bacterium
GGGCTTCCTCCCTGTTCCTCGTGGCGGCGGGGCTGTCGCTGATCTTCGGCGTCACGCGCATCGTCAACTTCGCGCACGGCTCGTTCTTCATGGTGGGCATCTACGTCGCCTACACGCTGGTTGGGAAGCTCGGCACCGGCCTCGGTTTCTGGCCGGCACTGGTGCTGGCGGCGGTGGCGGTGGGGGTGCTCGGCGCGCTGATCGAGGTGGTGCTGCTGCGACGCATCTACAAGGCGCCCGAGCTGTTCCAGCTGCTCGCGACCTTCGCGCTGGTGCTGGTCATCAAGGACGCGGTGCTGTGGCTCTGGGGACCCGACGAGCTGCTCGGCCCGCGCGCGCCGGGACTCTCGGGCTCGGTGCAGATCCTCGGGCGCCAGTTCCCGAGCTACGACCTGTTCCTGATCGTCGTCGGCCCGGTCGTGCTCGCCCTGGTCTGGCTGCTGCTCACCCGCACGCGCTTCGGCACGCTGGTGCGCGCCGCCACGCAGGACCGCGAGATGGTGAGTGCGCTCGGCATCAACCAGGCCTGGCTCTTCACGGCGGTGTTCGGGCTCGGCGCGCTCCTGGCCGGACTCGGCGGCGCGCTGCAGCTGCCGCGCGAACCGGCCACGCTGGAGATGGACCTGAACACCATCGGTTCGGCCTTCGTCGTGGTGGTGGTCGGCGGCATGGGTTCGATCCCCGGCGCCTACGCGGCGGCGCTGCTGATCGCCGAGATCAAGGCGATCTGCATCTGGCTCGGCGTGGTGGACGTCTTCGGCTACAGCGTGTCGTTCTCCAAGCTCACGCTGGTGGTCGATTTCCTGGTGATGGCGATCGTGCTGGTGTGGCGTCCGTGGGGCCTGTTCGGCCGACCGCAGGCACCCAGCCGCTATGTCGGCATGCAGGAGGAGCCGCTGCGGCGCGCGGGCAGGCCGTACCTCGCGGCGGCCGCGGTCTTCGGGCTGGTGCTGGTCGCGATGCCGCTGCTGACGGCCGGCTCGCCCTACACGACCGTGCTGATGATCGACCTGCTGATCGCCGCGCTGTTCGCGGCCAGCCTGCACTTCATCATGGGACCGGCGGGCATGCATTCGTTCGGGCACGCGGCCTACTTCGGGCTCGGCGCGTATGGCGCTGCGCTGCTGGTGCGCGCGAGCGGGCTGCCGATGGAGGCCGCGCTGGTGCTCGCGCCGCTGGTCGCGGCCATCGGCGCCTTCGTCTACGGCTGGTTCGCGGTGCGGCTGTCGGGCGTGTACCTCGCGATGCTCACGCTGGCCTTCGCGCAGATCACCTGGGCCATCACCTACCAGTGGGATGCGTTCACCGGCGGCAGCAACGGGCTGACCGGCGTCTGGCCGGCGGAGTGGCTGGCCGACAAGCGCGTCTACTACTGGCTCACGCTGGCGCTGGTCGCGGCGGGCGTGCTGTGGCTGCGCCGCGTGCTGTTCTCGCCGTTCGGCTACGCGCTGCGCGCGGGCCGCGATTCGGTGCTGCGGGCCGATGCGATCGGCATCGACGTCAAGCGCATGCAGTGGGCCGCTTTCGTGATCGCCGGCACGGCGGCCGGGCTGGCCGGTGCGCTCTACGCGTTCTCCAAGGGCAGCATCTCGCCGGAGAGCATGAGCGTGGGCAAGTCGGTCGACGGGCTGGTGATGGTGCTGCTGGGCGGCATCCAGACGCTGGCCGGGCCGGTGGTGGGCGCGGTGACCTTCACCTGGCTGCACGACACCGTGGCGCGCAACACCGACTACTGGCGCGCCATGCTCGGCGGCATCATCCTGCTGCTGGTGCTGCTGTTCCCGCAGGGAATCGCGGGATTCGCGAAACAGATGGCCGAGCGGATGCGCGGGGGAGCGAAAGCATGAGCCTGCTCAAAGTCTCGAACCTCGGCAAGTCCTTCGGCGGCGTGAAGGCCGTCGACGGCATCACCTTCGACCTCGCGGCCGGCGAACTGCTGGCGCTGATCGGGCCGAACGGCGCGGGCAAGTCGACCACCTTCAACATGGTCAACGGCCAGTTGAAAGCCGACCAGGGATCGATCCTGCTCGACGGCCAGGAACTCGTCGGCCGCAAGCCGCGCGAGATCTGGCGCCAGGGCGTGGGCCGCACCTTCCAGATCGCCGAGACCTTCGCCTCGCTGACCGTGATCGAGAACGTGCAGATGGCGCTGCTCTCGCACGACGGCAAATTGTTCTCGACCTGGCGTCGCGCCGCCGACCACCGGCGCGACGACGCGCTCGCGCTGCTCGACCAGGTCGGCATGAAGGCGCAGGCCGAGCGCCCCTGCAGCGTGCTCGCCTATGGCGACGTCAAGCGCGTCGAACTCGCGATCGCGATGGCCAACAGCCCGAAACTGCTGCTCATGGACGAGCCCACCGCCGGCATGGCGCCCAGGGAGCGCAACTCGCTGATGGCGCTGACCAAGGACCTGGTGATCCAGCGCGGCATGGCGGTGCTCTTCACCGAGCACAGCATGGACGTGGTCTTCGCCTATGCCGACCGCATGATCGTGCTCGCGCGCGGGCGCCTCATCGCGCAGGGCAGGCCGCTGGAGATCCGCGACGATCCGAAGGTGCAGGAGGTGTACTTCGGCAGCGGCAAGACCTTCGAGAAGATCGCGCAGAAGGCCGCGCAGGTGAATGCGGCCGTGAACAAGGAAGTATCCGCATGAGCGCGTCGAACGAAACCCTGCTCGACGCCAAGGCGCTGTGCGCCTGGTACGGCGCGGCGCAGATCCTCTACGACGTCGACCTGGACGTGCGGCGCGGCGAGGTCGTCGCGCTCATGGGTCGCAACGGCGCGGGCAAGTCGACCACGCTGAAGGCGCTGATCGGCATGCTCGGCAAGCGGCGCGGCACGGTGCATTTCATGGGACAGGACATCTCGAAGAGCGAGCCGCACGTCGCGGGACGGCTCGGCCTGGGCTTCGTGCCCGAGGACCGGCGCGTGTTCACCGACCTCACGGTGCTCGAGAACCTCGAGGTCGGCCGGCAACCCGCGCGCCGCTGGAGCGACGGCACCGAGGCACCGTTGTGGACCGCCGAGCGCCTGTTCAGGCTGGTCCCCAATCTCGGCGAGATGCCGCAGCGGCCCGGCGGCCGCATGAGCGGCGGCGAGCAGCAGATGCTGACCGTGGCGCGCACGCTGATGGGCAATCCGTACCTCGTGCTGCTCGACGAGCCGTCCGAAGGCGTGGCGCCGGTCATCGTCGAGCAGATGGCCAACATGATCCTGGAGCTCAAGGCGCAGGGCGTGAGCATCCTGCTGTCGGAGCAGAACATGCATTTCGCCGAGCTGGTCTCCGACCGCGCCTACGTGCTGGAGAAGGGGCAGATCCGCTACCAGGCGTCGATGGCGGAGCTCGCCGCCAACGACGAGGTGCGCCGTGCGTATCTATCGGTCTGATCACAACACTGACAAGGACATCACCATGCACCGCAGAACCATCCTCCACGCCGGCGCCGCACTCGGTCTCGCCGCGCTGTCGCCGCAACTCTTCGCGGCCGCCAGGATCAAGCCGGCCGGCAACGCGGCGCTGATCGTGGTCGACGTGCAGAACTGCTTCCTCGAAGGCGGCACGCTCGCGGTCAAGGGCGGCGGCGAGGTGATCCCGGTCATCAACAGGCTGGCGGAATCCTTCGGCAACATCGTCGTCACGCAGGACTGGCACACCGCCGGCCATGCGTCCTTCGCCAGCGCGCACGGCGGCAAGAAGCCGTTCGAGACCACGAAGCTGAGCTACGGCACGCAGGTGCTCTGGCCCGACCACTGCGTGCAGGGCACCGAGGACGCCGCGCTCGGCAAGGACCTGAAGCTGCCGACCGCCCAGCTCATCATCCGCAAGGGTTTCCACAAGGACATGGACAGCTACTCGGCCTTCGAGGAAGCCGACCACAAGACCGCGACCGGGCTGGCCGGCTACCTGAAGGCGCGCGGCATCAGGACCGTCTTCGTCACCGGGCTCGCGACCGACTTCTGCGTCGCCTGGACCGCGATGGACGCGCGCAAGGCCGGCTTCGAGGCCTACGTGGTCGAGGACGCCACGCGCGCGATCGACCTGAACGGCTCGCTGGCGGCGGCATGGAAGCAGATGACGGCCAAGGGCGTCAAGCGCATCCAGTCGACGGAGATCGCGGGCGCCTGAACCCGTGCCCGCAGCTGCCCTATCGCTCTCGGTCAACGGTCGCGCGGTCGAATGCGTGGTGCCGCCAGAGGCATCCCTGCTGCACCTGCTGCGCAACGACCTCGGCCTCAACGGCCCGAAGTACGGCTGCGGCCTCGGCCAGTGCGGCGCCTGCACGGTGTGGGTCGACGGCATCGCCGCGCGCAGCTGCGTGATTCCGGCGCACGGCGTGGCCGGCCGCGCGGTCACCACGCTCGAGGGGCTCGGCTCGCGCGGCGACTGGCACCCGGTGCAGCAGGCCTTCGAGGACGCGCAGGCCGCGCAGTGCGGCTACTGCCTCAACGGCATGGTGATGCAGGCCGCGGCGCTGCTGGCGCGCGACCCGCGGGCCGACGAGGCACGTATCCGGTCCGAGCTCTCGGGCAACCTGTGCCGCTGCGGCACGCACGTGGAGATCGTGCGCGCCGTGCAGCTCGCGGCGTCGCGCCTGGCCGCACGCGCCGCGACCGGCGGATGAGGCCGCGATGACCGCGCGCCGCGCCGACCTGCCGCGCACGCGCGGCGATTTCCTCTCGGCCGACGGCGTGCTGATCGTCGTGCGCCCGACGCCGCCGCCGCCCGCGCCGGTGCGCGGCCAGCCGCTCGCCGTACCAGGCAATCCAGCCGAGGGCGACGAAGTCCTGGTCGCGGTGTGGGACGACGGCAGCGTCACCGCGCTGCACGGCCACGTCGATCTGGGTACCGGCATCCGCACCGCGCTTGCGCAGATCGCCGCTGAGGAACTCGACGTGCCGTTCGAGGCCGTGAACATGGTGCTCGGCGATACCGCGCGGGCGCCGAACCAGGGCGGCACCATCGCGAGCGCGTCGATCCAGGTGCATGCGGTGCCGCTGCGCGCGGCGGCAGCGCAGGCGCGCCAGTGGCTGCTGGCACGCGCCGCGCGCGTGCTCGACGCGGCGCCCGACGCGCTCTGCATCGACGGCGGCATGGTGTCGTCGCGCGACGAGCCGTCGAAGCGCATCGCCCTCGGCGAGCTGGTCGCGCGGCAGCGCACGGTGCTCGAGCTCGACCCGTTCATGCCGACCAAGCCGGCCGCCGACTACCGGCTGGTCGGCACGCCGCAGCCGCGTGTCGACATCCCGGCCAAGCTCGCGGGCGAGACGGTCTTCGTGCACGACATGCGCGTGCCCGGCATGCTGCACGGCCGCGTGGTGCGCCCGCCCTACGCGGGCGCCGACCACGGCGACTTCATCGGCAACACGCTGGAGTCGGTCGACGAATCGTCGGTCGCGCATGTCCCCGGCCTGCGCGCGGTGGTGGTGCTGCGCGACTTCGTCGGCGTGGTCGCCGAGCGCGAGGAACATGCCGAGCAGGCGATGCGCGAACTGCGCGTGCGCTGGAAGCCGTGGCCCGGCATGCCCGACCTCGCGGACGTGGCGCAGGCGCTGCGCGACCACCCGTCGACGCAGAGAGTGCTGGTCGACGAGGGCGACGTCGACGGCGCGCTGCGCGAGGCCGTGCAGCCGATGCGACGCACCTACGTCTGGCCCTACCAGATGCACGCGTCGATCGGGCCCTCGTGCGCGCTGGCCGACTGGCGTCCGGACGCGGTCGACGCAACGAGGTTGCGCGTCTGGGCCGGCACGCAGAGCCCGCACGTGCTGCGCGCCGACCTCTCGCAGCTCCTGGCGCTGGACGAGCTGCAGGTCGACGTGGTGCGCATGGAGGCCGCCGGCTGCTACGGCCGCAACGGCGCCGACGACGTGGCCGCCGACGCGGCGCTGCTTTCGCGGGCGGTCGGCGCGCCGGTGCGCGTGCAGCTCTCGCGCGAGCAGGAGCACGCGTGGGAGCCCAAGGGCGCGGCGCAGCTGATGGAGATCGACGGCGGGCTCACGGCCGACGGTGGCGTCGCCGCGTACGACTTCGAGACCTCCTACCCGTCGAACGGCGCGCCGACGCTCGCGCTGCTGCTCACGCGCACGGTCGAGCCGGTCGCGCAGGCCTACGAGATGGGCGACCGCACCGCGCGCCCGCCGTACGCCTACGAGAACCTGCGCGTGAAGGTCAACGACATGGCGCCGATCGTGCGCGCGTCGTGGCTGCGCGGCGTCTCGGCGCTGCCGAACTCGTTCGCGCACGAGTCGTACGTCGACGAGCTGGCGACGGCGGCGGGCGTCGATCCGGTGCAGTTCCGCCTGCGGCACCTGCACGACCCGCGCGCGGTCGAGCTGGTGCAGGCGACCGCGCAGAAGGCCGGCTGGCGCCTGCGCACCGGGCCGAAGGAGCACGCCGACGGCGGCCTCGGCGCGGGCGGCGACATCCTGTTCGGCCAGGGCTTCGCCTATGCCCGCTACGTGCACAGCAAGTGGCCCGGCTACGGCGCCGCCTGGGCCGCGTGGGTGGCCGACGTGGAAGTCAACCGCACGACCGGCGAGGTCCACGTGCGGCGCGTGGTGGTCGGCCACGACGCGGGGCTGATGGTCAACCCCGCCGGCGTCGAGCACCAGGTCCACGGCAACGTCATCCAGACCACCAGCCGCGCGCTGATGGAGGAGGTGCGCTTCGCGCCGCGGCGCGAGGGCGGCGCGGCGGGCGGCGAGGTCGTGGCCGGAAAGCCGGCGCCGGGCGCGGTCGCGAGCCGCGAGTGGGGCGGCTACCCGATCCTGAACTTCCGCCAGGTCCCGGTGATCGAGGTCGTGCACATGCCGCGCCAGGGCGAGGTGCCGCTGGGCGCGGGCGAGTCGTCGTCGGTGCCGGGCACGGCGGCGATCGCGAACGCGATCTTCGACGCGACGGGGGTGCGGTTCAGGGCGCCGCCGTTCACGCCGGAGGTCGTGCGTGCGGCATTGAATCCCTTGCCGTCGCCACCGCCGCCACCGCCGCAGTCGTCGGCCCCGGCGCCGTCCCCGCCTTCCGCCGAGCGACAGGCCGGCGCGCGCGCTCCGGGATCGACCCGCCGCAGGAGCGTCCTGGCCACCGCCGGCGCCCTCGCCATCGGCGGCATCGGGCTCGTCGCCGGCCTGCTCGGCTGGCGCTCGACCCTCGCGCCGGTGGCCTTCACCGCGCCGGCCTACAGCGCCTCGACCGTCGAGCGCGGCCGCGTGCTCGCCGCGATCGGCGACTGCGCGGTCTGCCACACGGCCGAGGGCGGCACCGCCAACGCCGGCGGCCGCGCGATGGCGACGCCCTTCGGCACCGTCTACACCACCAACCTCACGCCGGACGCCGCCACCGGCCTCGGCCGCTGGTCGTTCAGCGCCTTCCAGCGCGCGATGCGCGAAGGCGTCTCGCGCGACGGCCATCACCTCTATCCGGCGTTCCCGTACACCGCGTTCGCGAAGACGAGCGACGACGACCTGCAGGCGCTCTACGCGTACTTCATGTCGCAGCCGGCCGTGCACGCACCCACGCCCGCCGCGGACATGAAGTTCCCGTTCGGCGTCCGCCCGCTGATGGCGGGATGGAACGCGCTGTTCCACGA
>JAKONL010000016.1 GCA_022701965.1 Burkholderiaceae bacterium
CCCTTCGCAGAACCATGCCTGCATGATGCAGCTCACCATGCGATGCGAACTCGCCGTCTGCGACGGAACTCATGTCATCGGTATCGGCGATGCGGCTTCCGGTGACCGGGTAGCTCCCCTGGTAGGCGTGTGCCCATTCGTCCCGCCCTCGTCGTAAAGGTCATCGGGCAGCAGCTCGTGCCCGACACGCCGTTCGCCGTGACCCACATGCCGACGTAGGGATCGGACATCTCGATCAGGCCGGGTTTCCGACCGGGCGCACCACGATCTCGGTGGTATCCACGTCGGCCGGCTGAACGATCGCGTGGAGAATGGCGCGACCGATCGCGTCGGGCTGGAGCGCGACCGCGCGGAAGGCCGCCATCTCGCGGCGGGCGGCCTCGTCCGAGATGCTGTCCGCCAGTTCGGATTCGACCACGCCCGGGCACACGCTGGTCACGCGGATGCGATCATTTTCCTGACGGAGGCCGTCCGAGATCGCCCGCACCGCGAACTTGGTGGCGCAATAAACCGCGGCGGTCGGCGAGACGTGCAGGCCACCGATCGAGGCGATGTTGATGATGTGACCCGAGCCTTGCGCGGTCATCGCCGGCAACACCGCCGCGATGCCCCACAACACACCCTTGATGTTCACGTCGACCATCTGCTCCCATTCATCGACCTTGAGCGACGACATGGGCGAAAGCGGCATGACGCCGGCATTGTTGACGATCACGTCGACACGCCCAAACTCCTCGACCGCTCCCCTCGCGAACCCGGCCACATCCTCGCGGTCCGTCACGTCGAGCCGACGCACGCGGACCGTGCCGCCCGCTGCGGCAATCTCGGCCTGCAGCCGCTCGAGCCGATCGGTGCGCCGTGCCCCGAGCACGACCGTCATGCCCGCATCCGCCAGCACGCGGGCCGTCGCTTCGCCGATGCCGCTGCTGGCGCCGGTGATGAGTACGATCTTGTCCATAGTCTCGCCTTCCAATGTCCGCCCGCGAGATAAAGGCGTCCGAGCTGCTCGACTATTGCGTCAATCCTGCATGACCCGGTAAGCAGCACTGGACAATGCCGATCGATCTCAACGCCCTCGCCACGCTGGCCGTCGTCGCTCGCGTTCGCAGCTTTCGTGCTGCGGCCGATCAGCTCGGCGTTACCCGCTCGGCCGTCAGCCAGGCGGTCCGCAAGGTCGAGGACGCGCTTGGAACGGCGGTGCTGCGGCGGACGACGCGCAGCGTCGCACTGACGGAGGCGGGCGAGGCATTGCTGGGTCGGGTCGCGCCGGCCCTTGCCGAAATCGACGCAGCCGCGCAGACCGCTGCCGCGCATGAAGGAAGACCAACCGGCCTATTGCGTCTGGCCGTCTCCTCTATTGCCGAACGCTTCCTGTCCGGCGACCTGCTGGCGTCGTTCCTCGCCGCGCATCCGGGCGTCCGGCTCGACGTTCTGGTGACGGATACTGAGTTCGATATCGTCGCGGCCGGGTTCGATGGGGGCGTGCGCCTGGGCGAGGTGATCGAGCGCGACATGATCGCGGTGCCGGTCAGCACGGAGCAGCGCCAGATCGTCGTCGCCGCGCCGGCTTATCTGGCGGCGGCAGGAGTGCCGCTCCACCCGCGCGAACTGACGCAGCATCGTTGCATTGGCTGGCGATCGGCGGTCGAGGCGGCACCATATCGTTGGGAGTTCACCGAGGACCGCCACGACTTTGCCGTCACCGTCGAACCGGAAATGACGACCAACGACATGGCCTTGATGGTGAAGATGGCTCGTGCCGGTGCCGGCCTGACCATCGGCATGGCCGAAACCTTCGCGCCGCTGCTCCAATCCGGAGAACTATGCGCGGTACTCGAACCCTATTGTCCGCCACTGCCGGGCTTTTTCCTGTTCTATCCCAGCCGGCGTCACCTGCCGATAAAGCTGCGCGCGCTGGTGGATCATGTACGCGATTGGCGTGATGGACGCACCTGACCACTACTCGGCGAAGACGTTCGGCTTTCCCACAAAGGAACCCACGGCGGAAAGGTCGTCTGCGATATTACGACGAAGGCCGTTCCTGGGCACCTCCTTCTCCTGAATCTGCTGCCGATGGCTCTTTTCTAAAATAGCCAGGTGGGGAAACGGGAAAGATTACGCTTCACCAATGGCTATTATCGCGGGCCGGGATAGCCATCCTAAACATCAGACTGTGGAGCGATCATCACCGCTTTCCTACAAGCATCGCGTCGGCTATAACTCGCGATCTTTGCGACCCTCGCTCTTTCTCATCGTCGCGAGATCGGAACCGATCGCGCCGCTTTGTTTCACCGCCGTGGTCCGCCGGACCGATCGCATCGCCGCCCGCGTAATTTCCTGACTGAAGTTAGCCTGAACTTCCGCGCGCACCGGCCCGCCGGACCGGCCGGGCGCCGGCGCATGTGCGATGCCCCTAGCCGCTCAGGTCGCGCGCGCGTAAGGCCCCGCCCATGACGACCGACGCTCCCAAGACCTCGCCGATCATCGAGTCGCGCGACCAGCTGATCGCCAGTTTCGCGCAGGGCGAGAAGCCCGCGGATCGCTGGCGTATCGGCACCGAGCACGAGAAGTTCGTCTACGCGTACCAAGACCACCACGCACCCTCCTACGACGAGCCCGGCGGCATCCGCGACCTGCTCGCCGACCTGACGCGCCACGGCTGGCGCCCGGTCGAGGAGACCACCGCCCACGGCACCAACGTCATCGCGCTCACCGGCGACGACGGCAGCGTCAGCCTGGAGCCCGCCGGCCAGTTCGAGCTGTCGGGCGCGCCGCTCGAGACCCTGCACCAGACCTGCGCCGAGACCGGGCGCCACCTCGCCCAGGTCAAGGAGGCGGGCGAGCGCCTCGGCATCGGCTTCCTCGGCCTCGGCATGTGGCCCGACAAGACCCGCGACGAGCTGCCGATCATGCCCAAGGGTCGTTACGACATCATGCGCCGCCACATGCCGCGCGTCGGCTCGATGGGCCTCGACATGATGCTCCGGACCTGCACCATCCAGGTCAACCTCGACTATGCGAGCGAGGCGGACATGGCGCAGAAGTTCCGCGTCGGCC
The DNA here is from genome assembly GCA_022701965.1 of Burkholderiaceae bacterium. The sequence goes on from JAKONL010000016.1 coordinate 3,058, forward strand.
TGGCGCTGCAGCCGCTCGCCACCGCGCTCTTCGCCAACTCGCCCTTCACGGAAGGGCGGCCCAACGGCATGCTCTCCTATCGCAGCCACATCTGGTCGGACACCGACCCGCAGCGCACCGGCATGCTGCCCTTCGTCTTCGAGGACGGCTTCGGCTACGAGCGCTACGCTGACTACATGCTCGATGTGCCGATGTACTTCGTCTACCGGCAGGGCCGCTACATCGACGCCGCCGGCCTGTCGTTCCGCGACTTCATGCGGGGCGAGCTGTCGGTGCTGCCGGGCGAGAAGCCGACCGAGGCCGACTGGCAGGACCATCTGTCGACCGCCTTCCCCGAGGTGCGGTTGAAGACCTTCCTGGAAATGCGAGGCGCCGATGGCGGCCCGTGGAGCCGCATCTGCGCGCTGCCGGCCCTATGGGTCGGCCTGCTCTACGACCAGGGCGCACTCGACGCCGCCTGGGACCTGGTGAAGGGCTGGTCGATCGAGGACCGTCAGGCACTGCGCGATCAGGTGCCGGCCAAGGGGCTGGACGCGCCGCTGTCCGGTGGCGGCCGCCTGCGCGACATCGCGGGCGAGGCGCTCGACATCGCGCACGCCGGCCTGTCGGCACGCGCGCGGCTCAACGGCGCGGGCGAGAACGAGACGGGCTTCCTCGATCCCCT
>JAKONL010000032.1 GCA_022701965.1 Burkholderiaceae bacterium
CGAGCACCAGGCACATCTCCGAGCGCATGTCCTGCGCGCTGTCGACCGGGGGCACCGGGAAGTAGCCGCCCTTGACGGCCGGGCGGTGGCCCGTGTTGCCGTGCTCGTATTCCTTGTCGGTGTTCCAGGAGGCTTCCTCGGAATCGATCTTCACGAAGCAGCCCGACATGTCGTTCTTCCAGCGCACGCTGTCGAAGACAAAGAATTCGGGCTCGGGTCCGAAGTAGGCGGTGTCGCCCAGGCCCGAGGCCTTCATGTAGTTCTCGGCGCGCTTGGCGAGCGAACGCGGATCGCGCTCGTAGGCCTTGCCGTCGGCCGGATCTACCACGTCGCAGGTCAGGATCAGCGTCGTCTCTTCGAAGAACGGATCGATGTTGGCGGTGTTCGGGTCGGGCATGAGCTGCATGTCCGAGGCTTCGATGCCCTTCCAGCCGGCGATGGACGAGCCGTCGAACGCATGGCCCGAGGTGAACTTGTCTTCGTCGAAGTGCGAGACCGGCACGGTGACGTGCTGTTCTTTGCCACGGGTGTCGGTGAAGCGGAAGTCGACGAACTTGACCTCGTTTTCCTTCACGAGCTTCAGTACGTCGGCGACGGTCTTTGCCATCAATTTCTCCTGGTTGGATGTGATTTGAGTCTGCAATCCAGAGAATGCAGTTTCTGTGCCATTGCCGGCGCCCAGGGATCGGGCATCGACCGCCGGGGCACTTCGCCGGCTTTTCGCACGATTGAAACCAGAGTGGTGCGCAGAAAACTAACGCACCAATTCGGGGCCAAGACGCGCATCGAAACCGTGCAGACCGTCCAGCAGCTGTGCATAGGCCGCATCGATCAGTGCACGATCGCCCTTGACGCCGAGCTCGATATGGCGCCCGTGCACCGGATGGTCGACGCTCGGCAGGCTGAACACCTTGATGCCCGCGTGCGTCGACTCGATGTCCTGCATCAGCGGCGTGAGCGTGGCTTCCATCGCACCATAGACGACCACCGATTTCTCGATCGATCGACCGTGCGCGAACAGATCGGCGTACCGCGCGTCGAGCACCGATTCGATCATCGGCCACGCCATCACCGGAAAGCCCGGCACGAAGTGCACATCGCCCACCGTGAAGCCGGGAATCTTGTTGTACGGGTTCAGGATCAGTTCGCAACCGGCCGGGAACACGCCCATGTTGAGGCGGTGCACATTGTCGGGGCGGTCGGGCTCGTAGGCGACGCCCTGCTCCTTCGCGGTGTCCTGGATGCGTTCGCGGATCAGTACCTCGGCCTGCGGATGCAGCGCCAGCGGGCTGCCGAGCGCGGCCGCGGCGCATTGCCGGGTGTGGTCGTCGGGCGTCGCACCGATTCCGCCGGTGGAAAACACCACGTCGCCGGAGGCGAAGGCCCGTTTCAATGCGGCCGTGATGCGCTCGGGCTCGTCGCCGACGTACTCCGCCCAGCTCAGCGCCAGCCCGCGCGCGGCGAGCAGTTCGATCACCTTGGGCATGTGCTTGTCCAGGCGCTTGCCCGAAAGGATCTCGTCGCCGACGACGATCAGGCCGAAATTGCGGGTCATGGAAGGGTCCTTCGAATCATTGGAGGGGTACGAACCCCGTGCCGGTCGCCGTGACCGGCGGGGAGATGCCTGCCGCCGCGGCACGCTGCGCCCGCAACGCGGCGAGCGCATCGAGCGCATAGTGCGCGAACCACAGGGCCGAGAACGCGAACACCAGCGTGTAGATCCAGATCGCCAGCGGCACCAGGACCAGGAACGCGGCCGCGAACAGCAGTCCCGACGCCCAGACGATGCTCGGCGCCGCGCCGAGGTAGCCGCACAGCACGCCCATCGCGAGGAGCGGCATCCGGTGCGTGCGAAGCAGCGTGGCGCGCTCCTCGGCATTGGCATGGTCGGCGAGAGCGTCGAAGCTCATCACGCGGTAGGTCAGCCAGCCCCAGATCAGCGGCGGCAGCACCAGAACCAGCGGCGGTATGAGCCACAGCGGCATCGACACCAGCAGCGCGACCAGCGCCAGCAGGCTCAGGCCGAGCGAGCGCGCGACGCTGCCGATGAACGACGCGCCCTTCTTGCGCTCGAGCGTCGCGAAACGCCGCCGCGCCACGAGCTCGGTGAGCGCGGGCGCCATCAGGCCGGCCACCAGCAGCAGCGCGACGAGCACGATCACCGGCGTCGCTGCCAGCACGACCACCAGCGGCGCGAGCGTCGCGGCGACGTCGTTCGAGAAGAGACCGCCGAGCCAGCCCCAGAGACTTGAAAGAAGTGGCCAGGCATCGAGCGCGCCCCGCGTCCAGGCGACGGTCGACGACCAGAAGAAGTAACCGAAGACGGCGGCCAGCACCGCCATCAGGGCCAGCGGAACCAGCGAGAGCAGCATCACGCGCGGTCGCAGGCAATAGGCGACGGCGCGCCAGAAAGAATCGAGAAGAAGTCGCATCGATTCCGAGGATAACGCTGCGTGGCGCCGGCGGACGCAGCATTCGGTACCGCCGCGAGTCAGCCTCTACCGACGAGGCGCTGCAGCCCCAGCCATTGCTGGGACCAGAAACCGCGCCCGTAGTCGCGCACCCGCCCGCTCTCGTCCGGCTCGACCTGATCGCGGATGCCGGTCGGCTCGTAGCGTTCGGAAAAATTGCCGGTGCGAAACAGGATGTCCCACCACGGCAGGAGCACGCCGTAGTTGCTGCCGTGGATCTCGCCCTGGCCGCGCTTCTCGTGCCCGTCGCCCTCGGCTCCGTAGTTGCCGATGCGATGGTGCGTGCGGTGGAAGCGCGGGCTGACCCAGAGCCGTTCGCCGATCGCGCCGAACCCGAGCCGCAGGTTCGCATGCTGCAGACTTTCGCTCAGCTGCATCAGCGCCACGATCGCGATGAACTGCCCCGGCGCCACGCCGATCAGCTGAGCGACGACGACGATGATCGTGTCGTGCAGGATGTCGTCGAGCAGGTGGTTGCGGTTGTCGCTCCACATCGTCATCTGGCGCTGCGAATGATGCAGCGAATGCAGCCCCCACCACCAGTTGAAGCGATGCTGCCCGCGGTGGATCAGGTACTCGACGAAATCCAGCACGACGATGTAGATCACGAGCGCGACCCACGGAATGTCGGTGATGCCGGGCACCAGTTCGTCCAAATGCAGCGTGCCCCAGCCCGCCGCGCGCAGCAGCCCCAGCCCCTCGTCGAAGAAGGGCTGCAGCACCAGGAACATCG
>JAKONL010000048.1 GCA_022701965.1 Burkholderiaceae bacterium
CCCTCGACCTTTCCCCACGCGTCCGGCACTCCCGTCGCCGCGGACTCCGTGAAACCTGCCGCTTCGATGGCCGAACCGATCGATGCGTCTTCGATCGAGGCCTCCGGCGTGGTGGTCGAGCCTGCAGCCACCGATGCGGCTCCCGCGCCGTGGCTCGGCCAGTGGCCGTCGCTGGAACTGGAGCAGGCCGTTCAGCCGATCGATACGGGCCGTCCGGGTTTTCCAGTTCCGATCACGAACGTGGCGACCGACACGACCGGAACGACCGAAGTGGCATCGCCACCGGTTGCTGCCGCTGCACCGGACAAGCCCTTCGACCTCACGCTGGCGGCCGCGCTGGCCGAACCCGATACGTCCCCGTTGGCGGAACCCGCGCCCGGCACGCCGGCCGGTCACGGCGGCTTCGCATCGCTGGAGCCGCGGGACGGACCGGTCATGCGCTGGCTGCGACGTCTGCCGGGCCTCGGACGCCTGCCCCTGCGCTCGATCAGCGCCGGCGCGCTCATCCTGCTGGCCGCGCAGGCGATCCATCATTCGCGCGATGCGATCGCCGCGCAACGACCGGCCTTGGCGCCGGCGCTTGCGGCCCTGTGCAATATCGGCGGCTGCACGCTTTCGCCGTTGCGCCGGATCGATGCGATCACGATAGAGGGCGCGTCCTTCGCGCGCGATCCGGGTGGCGAAGGCTATCAATTGACCTTCGAGGTACGCAACCGGGCCTCGACAGCGGTGGCGATGCCGGCCATCGAGGTGACGCTGCTCGACACGAAGGAGCAGGCGGTGGTGCGGCGTGCACTGACGGCTTCGGAACTGGGCACATCCGATGCGATGCCGGCGCGCTCGATCCGGTCGATCGTGCTTCCGCTGTCCCTGGCGAACGCTTCGGCGCTGCCGCCGGTCGTCGGGTATGGCATTGCCGCGTTCTATCCCTGAGCGTGCAGCGTCGGCCGCTCGCTCTCTCCTCTTTCCTCATCTTCCAGGCATACCCATGGCAGCAGTGATTTGCGGCTCGCTCGCGTTCGACACGATCATGAATTTCGACGGTCGCTTCGCCGACCAGATACTTCCGGATCAGTTGCACATCCTCAACGTGTCGTTCCTGGTCCCGGCGCTGCGCCGGGACTTCGGCGGTTGCGCCGGCAACATCGCCTATGCGCTGAACGCGCTCGGCGGGACGGCGTTGCCGATGGCCACGGTCGGCTCCGACGGCGCCGACTATGTCGCCCGGCTGAAGGAACTGGGCATCGGCACCGAGTTCGTCCGCTCGCTCGACGACACCTACACCGCGCAGTGCTTCATCACCACCGATCGGGCCAACAACCAGATCACGGCCTTTCATCCCGGCGCGATGCAACAGGCGCATCTCACGAAGATCGAGGCGCGCGAGGACATCCGCATCGGCATCGTCTCGCCCGACGGACGCGATGCGATGCTGCAGCACGCCGAACAATTCAAGATCGCCGGGATTCCGTTCGTCTTCGATCCGGGCCAGGGCCTGCCGATGTTCGACGGCGACGAACTGGCGCATTTCATCGAGCAGGCGGACTGGGTGACCGTCAACGACTACGAAGGCAAGATGCTGAGCGATCGCACCGGCTGGGACAGCGCCGAGATCTCCCGACGCGTGCGCGGTCTGGTCGTGACCCTCGGAGCCGAAGGTTGCGATGTGTGGATCGACGGCGAGCGCACGCATGTGCCTGCCGTCATTCCCGAGGCTGTCGTCGACCCCACCGGTTGCGGCGATGCCTGGCGAGGCGCCTTGCTGTTCGGGCTGGAGAAAGACTGGCCCTTGATCGAGTGCGCCGCACTCGGCAACCGCATGGGTGCTCTGAAGATCGCGCAACGCGGGCCGCAGAACTACCAGGTCGATCGGGACACGATCGGCATCTGAGAAATCCGGGCCGCTGCATTCCAATGAGAAGGGCCCGGCATCTCTCGATGCCGGGCCCTTCCTTGTCTTCATCGGACCGCCGGACCCTATGTCCGGCAGTCGCGAATCAGGGCTTGCTCGCGGTCGGAAACGGCCATGCGGCCTGCGGGTTCAGCGTGGTCTGGGCGGCAGGAGCGGGCGCAACGGCAGCGGCAGACTTGGCGGGGGCCTTGGCGGTCTTCTTTGCGGATGCGGAAGTTTTCACCGCAGGTTTGGCCGCTGCCTTGGGGGCAGGCGCGGACTTCGGTGCGGCGGCAGGCGTCTTCGCCGCCTTCTTGGCGACAGGCTTCTTGGCCGCGGTCTTCTTGGCAGGCGTCTTCTTCGCAGCTGTCTTCACGGCCGCGGCCTTCTTCGCCGGTACCTTCTTCGCCGCGGTCTTTGCCGCGACCTTCTTGGCAGGCACCTTCTTGGCTGCCGCCTTCGTCGCCGGTGCCTTCTTGGTCGCGACCTTCTTTGCCGGTGCCTTCTTCGCAGGGGCCTTGGTCGCGGTCTTGGCAGCCGAGGTCTTCTTCGCAGCAACCTTCTTCGCCGGTGCCGCTGCCTTCTTGGTGGCTACCTTGGTCGCCGCGGGTGCCTTCTTCGTCGTCGCGGTCGTCTTGGCCGGGGAGGCCTTCTTCGCAACGGCCTTCTTGGCCGGCGCTTTCTTTGCAGTTGCCATTTCTTTTCTCCTTGATCAAGTTGAAAAATCAACCTCTTCGAACACACCGTGCACGCTTGTGTGCATGGCGTGATCCATGGCGTTGGATATCAAGCTCCAGCACCATGAACACCTGAGCCTTCGCAATGCCACGCTCTTTGGCGCGGTCTATGGGCGAAGGCAATTCCTGAATCCACTTGCTTGCAATCGTTCTTGAAATTTTCAGTCCCAGGAAAGAGCGCCACCCGACTGGTATTCGATCACGCGGGTTTCGAAGAAATTGCGCTCTTTCTTCAGGTCGATCATTTCGCTCATCCACGGGAACGGGTTTTCCTCGTTCGGAAAGAGCGTATCGAGGCCGATCTGCTGCGCTCGCCGGTTCGCGATATAGCGCAGATAGCCCTTGAACATGGATGCGTTCATGCCGAGCACGCCGCGCGGCATGGTGTCTTCGGCGTACTGGTATTCGAGCTCGACGGCCTTCAGGAAAAGCTCCTTGATCTCGGCCTTGAATTCAGGCGTCCACAGATCGGGGTTCTCGAGCTTGAGCTGGTTGATCAGGTCGATGCCGAAGTTGCAGTGCATCGACTCGTCGCGAAGGATGTACTGATACTGCTCGGCGGCACCGGTCATCTTGTTCTGGCGACCGAGCGCCAGAATCTGAGTGAAGCCGACGTAGAAGAACAGGCCCTCCATCAGGCAGGCGAAGACGATCAGCGACTTGAGCAGCGTCTGGTCGGTCTCGTGCGTCCCTGTCTTGAAGTTCGGGTCGCTGATCGCCTCGATGAAGGGAATCAGGAATTCGTCCTTGTTGCGGATCGACGCCACTTCGTTGTAGGCGTTGAAGATCTCGCTCTCGTCGAGGCCGAGCGACTCCACGATGTACTGGTAGGCGTGCGTATGGATGGCTTCCTCGAAAGCCTGGCGCAGCAGGAACTGACGGCACTCGGGCGCAGTGATGTGGCGGTAGGTGCCCAGCACGATGTTGTTCGCGGCGAGCGAGTCGGCGGTCACGAAGAAGCCGAGGTTGCGCTTGATGATGCGGCGTTCGTCCTCGGTCAGGCCGTTGGGGTCCTTCCACAACGCGATGTCGCGCGTCATGTTCACTTCCTGCGGCATCCAGTGGTTCGCGCAGGTGGCAAGGTACTTCTCCCAGGCCCACTTGTACTTGAAGGGCACGAGCTGGTTGACGTCGGTCTGGCCGTTGATGATGCGCTTGTCTGCTGCATTGACGCGGCGGGCGACCGCGGCGATCGCGACTGCAGCCGGTGCCGCAGGAGTGGGCGACGTTGCAACGGATGTGTTGCCTTGCGCGACGGAGACCGGAGTCGGTGCCGCCACCGGCGTGTTCGGGAGGCTCGTCGGGCGCTCGCGCGGCACGTCGTTTTGCGAAGAGCGATGCAGGTCTTCCTGCATCTCCTTTTGCGAGGATGGTTTGACTTCTTCGTCCCAGGTCAACATAGAAAAATCCAATGCTCAAATTATGTGAGCAACGATGAGCGGTTGCAAAGTGCAGCTCTCACCGCGCCCGAATTATCTCGTGCTTACTCACGCTTATGTTGCTCGCGTGCACCGCAATTTGTCAGGCGATGCCGCGAATCAACTTCACGTCACGCCGACTTCACTGGCAGGCTTCGCAGGTCGGATCGTCGACGCCGCAGAACGCGATGTCGGTGGCCGGAATCGCATTGAGTTGCGCCTGCGCCGCCATCGCCGCCGCCTCGATCGCGCTCATGCCCGCAGGACCCGACGAAGCCGTCGGTGCGCCGTTGCCGCCGCCCGACGAAACGGCGTTGAGACGGCCGGATTGCACGGTCGATTTCTCGGCATGGGTGGCGCTCTGCGTGCGCAGGTAGTAGGTCGTCTTCAGGCCGCGCAGCCAGGCGAGCTTGTAGGTCTCGTCGAGCTTCTTGCCCGACGCGCCAGCCATGTAGATGTTGAGCGACTGCGCCTGGTCGATCCACTTCTGGCGACGCGCGGCGGCCTCGACCAGCCACTGGGTCTCGACCTCGAACGCCGTGCCGTAGAGCGCCTTGATGTCCTGCGGCACGCGGTCGATCGGACGCAGCGAACCGTCGAAGTGCTTGAGGTCCATGACCATCACGTCGTCCCACAGGCCGAGGCGTTTCAGGTCGCGCACCAGGTAGTGGTTGATGACGGTGAATTCGCCCGACAGGTTCGACTTGACCGACAGGTTGCCGAAGCAGGGTTCGATCGATGCGTCGACGCCGATGATGTTGGAGATGGTGGCGGTCGGCGCGATGGCGACGCAGTTCGAATTGCGCATGCCGTCGGCCTTGATCTTGGCGCGCAGCGCGTTCCAGTCGAGCGTGCTCGAACGGTCGACCTCGACATAGCCGCCGCGCGCCTTCTCCAGCATGTCGAGCGTGTCGATCGGCAGGATGCCCTGGTCCCACAGCGAACCCTTGTAGCTCGAATATTCGCCGCGTTCCTTCGCCAGATCGGTCGATGCCCAGTAGGCGTGGTAGCAGATCGCCTCCATCGATTCGTCGGCGAACTGGACCGCCGCGTCGGACGCATAGGGGATGCGCAGCTCGTAGAGCGAATCCTGGAATCCCATCAGGCCGAGGCCGACCGGACGATGGCGCAGGTTCGAGGTGCGCGCCTTCTCGACCGCGTAGTAGTTGATGTCGATCACGTTGTCGAGCATGCGCATCGCGGTGGAGATCGTCTTCTTGAGCTTGACCTGATCGACCTTGCCGTCCTTCAGGTGTTGCAGCAGGTTGACGGAGCCGAGGTTGCAGACCGCGGTCTCCTCGTCGCTCGTGTTGAGCGTGATCTCGGTGCAGAGGTTCGACGAGTGCACGACGCCGGCATGCTGCTGCGGCGAGCGCACGTTGCAGGCGTCCTTGAACGTGATCCAGGGATGGCCGGTCTCGAACAGCATCGTGAGCATCTTGCGCCACAGGTCGCTGGCCGGAAGGGTGCGCGTCGGCGTGATCTCGCCGCGTGCCGCCTTGGCTTCGTAGGCGACATAGGCCTTCTCGAACTCGGCGCCGAACAGGTCGTGCAGTTCGGGCACGTTGTTGGGCGAGAACAGCGTCCAGTTGCCCTTCTCCATCACGCGGCGCATGAAGAGGTCGGGGATCCAGTTGGCGGTGTTCATGTCGTGCGTGCGGCGGCGGTCGTCGCCGGTGTTCTTGCGCAGCTCCAGGAACTCCTCGATGTCGAGATGCCAGGTCTCGAGGTACGTGCAGACCGCTCCCTTCCTCTTGCCGCCCTGGTTGACGGCGACGGCCGTGTCGTTGACGACCTTCAGGAACGGCACCACGCCCTGCGATTCGCCGTTGGTGCCCTTGATGTGGCTGCCCAGCGAGCGCACCCGGGTCCAGTCGTTGCCCAGGCCGCCGGCGAACTTCGACAGCAGCGCGTTCTCCTTGATCGATTCGTAGATGCCGCCGAGGTCGTCGGGCACGGTCGTGAGGTAGCAGCTCGACAGCTGCGAGCGCAGCGTGCCGGCGTTGAACAGCGTCGGCGTGCTCGACATGAAGTCGAACGACGACAGCACTTCGTAGAACTCGATAGCGCGCGCTTCGCGGTCCCGCTCGCCGAGCGACAGGCCCATCGCGACGCGCATGAAGAACGCCTGCGGCAGTTCGATGCGGGTCTTGCGCACGTGCAGGAAGTAGCGGTCGTACAGCGTCTGCAGGCCGAGATAGTCGAACTGCAGGTCGCGCTCGGCCTTGAGCGCGGCGGCAAGACGCGGCAGGTCGTACTTCAGCAGCTCGGCGTCGAGCAGCTCGTTGTCGACACCCTTCTGGATGAACTGGGGAAAGTAGTCGACGTAGGCCTGCGAACGCTCCACGGGCATCACCTCGCGGCCGATGATCTCCTTGAAGATCGTGTGCAGCAGCAGTCGCGCGGTGGCGAAGGTGTAGTCGGGGTCCTTCTCGATCAGCGTGCGGGCCGCCAGGATCGACGCCTTGTAGACCTCGTCGAGCGGCACGCCGTCGTAGAGGTTGCGCATCGTCTCGGCCTCGATCGGCGCGCCGGTGATGTTGTCGCCCAGGCCTTCGCAGGCGGATCCGATCAGGCCTTTGAGCTCGTTCAGGTCGAGCGCGACGCGCTGGCCGTTGTCCAGCACGTGGAGCACCGGCGTCGCCGGTGCGGCCTGCGCCTCCTGCTTGGCGCGTTCCTGCATGCGGCGCTCGCGGTAGAGCACGTAGGCGCGGGCGACCTCGTGGTGGCTGCCGCGCATCAGGCCGAGTTCGACCTGGTCCTGCACGTCCTCGATGTGGAAGGTGCCGCCGCCCGGACGCGAACGCATCATGGCGCGCACGACGTTCTGCGTGAGCGTGTCGACGGTCTCGCGCACGCTGGCCGAAGCCGCGCCCTGCGTGCCGTGCACCGCCAGGAAGGCCTTCATCATGGCAATGGCGATCTTGCTCGGCTCGAACGGCACGACCGCGCCGTTGCGGCGGATGATCTGGTAGTGCGCGAGCGCTTCGTTCTCGATGGGAGCGGCGATGTCCTGGCGGCCCGACGCGTCGAGGGGCTGGGACGTGCCGATCGAGGCGCGGGCGGACGATGGAGTGTTGGGTGCGGTTTGCATTCGGTCCTTTGTTGGGCGGATTCTTCTGGACAGCCGGGGCACGCGAGGTGCGTCGACCGTCTGTCTTTTGGGGTATCGGCTGCGTGTGCCGAGAAGGCTTCCCATGGCTTCGGCGTGGGAAGCCTGACGGCAGAGGGGCACTATATCTAGGGTGTCGGAGGTCGACAAGGCACTACCTGTAGTGTTCGACCGCGATTATGGATGCTGGTCGATGCGCATCGTGAAACGTGCCGCCGGACGCCGCGTCGGCGCTGGGCGCCGTTGCCGAAAGCCAAGCCGGCAGTGCGTTTCCGCCGGTTTTGCGGCCGCGAGCCGCATGCCTTCTGAGTTCCGAATGTCGAGGCGACAAGCAAAAAAATCAGGAACTTTCGTTGTCGCGTAACACTGCCATGTCACACGACCCGATTTGATTAGTAAAAAGGTTCCAATCGAAGCCTGGTCCGGGATCGATCTTCCGCCCCGGCGCAATGTCCGAATGGCCGGCGATGTCGCGAACCGGGTAGCGGCGCGCGATCGACGCGCAAAGGCGGGCCAGCGTCGCGTA
>JAKONL010000053.1 GCA_022701965.1 Burkholderiaceae bacterium
TCCCCTCGGCGGTGGGCAATTTCGTCGCTGGCGTGGCGCGCGATTTCCATCGCCGCTTCCCGAGCATCCGGGTGCGGCTGCTCGACCAGTCCGCGCCCGACATCCTGTTGTCCGTGGCGCGGTCGGAGGCCGACTTCGGCATCACCTACCTTGGAGCGCAGGAGCCCGACCTGGAATTCGAGCGACTCGTCGACGAACCGTTCGTGCTGGCCTGCCGGACCGACCATCCGCTCGCGCACCGGCGCCGGGTGCGCTGGGCCGAGTTGGCCGAGCACGACTGCATCGTGCTGGCGCCAGGCAGCGGCAACCGGCTCCTGATGGATCAGGGCCTGGCGCAGGTGCCGGCGAAACCGCGCTGGACCTGCGAAGTCCAGCATGTGCCGGCGCAACTCAGCCTGATCGAAGCCGGGGTCGGGATTGGCGCCGTGCCTGGGCTGGCGTTGGCCGGGGGCGCCGGCGCATCCCTGGTCGGCGTGCCGCTGGTCGAGCCCGCGCTCGCACGCAGCGTCGGCATCGTGCGCCGACGCGGACGCCCCGCCGGTGCCGCCGTGCAGGCATTTCACGACGCACTGGTCGCCGCGCATCGGCCGGACGACCGTGCGTCGGGCCCGGTCCGATCGAGGGCGAGGCGGGTGGATTGACCGCGTCGCTTCGCGGGCGCGCCGGCGCACCCGCGATGGAAAAGTCATTCGAACGGTATGAACATCTGACCGTCCATTAGACGGCGCGCGCTGCGGCTCATGACGGCCTGGGTCAGGACCCAGCCATCTGCGGTCTTGCCGGCTGTGGCGCCGACGGTCAGGCTGCCTGAGGGGTGGCTGAAACGCACCTCGCCGCGCGCACCGCCGCCCAGCAGCCGGCTGATCAGCGTGCCCGGGATCGATGCCGCCACGGCGATCGCCACCGCACTTGTGCCGGTCATGGCATGGCGCAGCTGATCCATGGACAGGATGCGCGCGGTCAGGTCGAGCGTCGCCGCATCGACTGTCTTGCCGTTCGAGGCGACATAGGACTGCGGGCGCGAGACGAAGGCGATCTTGGGCGTGTGCGTGCGTTTTGCGGTCGCTTCCGAGGCACTGTCGGCCAGGCGAAATAGGAGGGCGTTGGTCCGAGCGCGACCCATTGATCGGCTCGCACCGCTGGGTCGGAGGGCGGCCTGCATTCGTTGAACTGATTCAGTCGACTTGAGTTGCCGATGGTGACTTTGGAACTTGCATCGCTCCGCTTTGCGCTCTTTCTTGAATGCGGTGCCACAAGGCCTGCGCCACGCTCGAAAGGCTGCGGCCACGGCGCTTGACCAGGTAGAGCGAGCGAAAGGCGTCGCGTGCTGCTACTCGAGCGTGCGTCAACGTAGGCCGTTCGCACAGGGGCAATGCGAAGCGCGGCACGATGCTGATGCCGAAACCTGCTTCTATCAAGCTTGCCAGCGTACCGAACTGCGCCACCTCGAAACCACTGTCGCGCATGTCGGCGCGACGGATCAAAGGCTGGGTGACCTGCCATACGCTGCCGCTGCGCACGGTGTGGATGAATGGGCGTTGCTGCAGATCTCTCAGACGCACCTCCGGGCGGCCGGCCAGCGGATCGTCGAGGCGGCACACCAGATGCAGGCTCTCGCGCGACAGCAGGTGAGACTCGAATTCCATGGCATTGCCTTGGTTGGCGTTGAGTCCGAAATCCACTTCGCCGGACAGCACCAACCGCAGGCATTGCTCCGACACCACGTCGTGCAACTGCAGTGCCACGCCAGGATGATCGGCGCGGAAGCCGGCCAGCACCGACGGCAACCAAGCGGCGGCGACAGATGCAGGTGAGGCGATGGCCACACGTCCCGTGCGCAGCGCGTGGCGATCCTGGAGTTCGGCCAACGACGCTCGAATCTCCGCCGTGATTCTCCGAGCGCCCTGGGCGAAGACCTCGCCCTCGGGCGTGAGCGACACCTTGCGCGTGTCGCGGTCGAACAGGCGCACGCCCACCGTTTCCTCCAGCCGGCCGATCATCTGACTGAAGGCGGAGGGCGACACATGGCAGCGTTCGGCCGCGATCGAGAAGCGTCGCGTCTCCTCGAGGGCCAGGAAGGCGTCGATGAGTCGACCCGAAAGATTCATCCAGTAAACCGCACAGTGATGCCGAAAAATCCAGTTTACCGACACGGACGGACGTTCCACACTGAAAGCCGAACGATGAGACAGGAGACACGATGGACACCTTCACCGTCGGCTGTGGCGCCGGCTTTTCCGGCGACCGCGTGGATGCGCCCGGCCCCGTGGTGCAGACGCTGATCCGTCGCGGCGGCCCGAGCGCGCTGATGTTCGAGACCCTGGCCGAGCGCACGCTGGCCACGGCGCACCTGGCGCGCCGCGCCGATCCGGATGCGGGCTACGAGCCGCTGCTCGAACTCGCCGTCGGGCCGGTGCTGGCCGACTGCCTGGCGCACGGGATCACCATCATCGGCAACTTCGGCGCCGCCAATCCGCATGGGGCGGCGCGCGCCCTGGCCCGCATGGCGCGGCGCGCCGGGCTGGCCGTGCCGCGCATCGCCGTCGTCACCGGCGACGACCTGTCGGACGCCCGGGGGCGGGCCATCGTGAGCGAGTGCATCGCTGGCGAACTGGACGAGTCGCGCTTCGTCTGCGCCACCGTCTACCAGGGCGCGTCCGAGATCGCGCAGGCGATCCGGGCTGGCGCGCAGATCGTCGTCACCGGCCGGGTGGCCGACCCGTCGCTGGCGCTGGGTCCGGCGCTGGCGCATTTCGGCTGGGACCACGAGGACTGGGACGCGCTGGCTGGCGCCACCATGGCCGGGCACCTGCTGGAGTGCGGCGCCCAGGTCAGCGGCGGCTACTTCGGCGACCCCGGCATGAAGGACGTGCCGGGCCTGGAGGACGTGGGTTTTCCGCTGGCGGAGATCGCCCGTGACGGCAGCTGCGTCATCACGAAGGCCGACGGCACCGGTGGACTGGTGAGCGCGCGCACCGTCAAGGAGCAGCTGCTCTACGAGGTCCACGATCCGGCCGCCTACCTGACCCCCGACGTCGCCGC
>JAKONL010000108.1 GCA_022701965.1 Burkholderiaceae bacterium
CGGCCGCCATGCCGGCCAGCCGCGAGAGCTGCGGGCCGAGGTTGCGCACCACGACGTCCTGGTTGCCCTGCACCTCGTCGACGTGCAGCGCCACGCGCCGCGCGGCGCTGCGCACGACGACGACGAAGTGCGTGCGCGCGGCGAACGGTTCGCTGCGCGCGGACGACTGCAGCAGCGCGCCGGCCCAGTAGAACGGCACGCGTTCGCCCTCGAAGACGTGGTGGCGCTCGGCATAGGCGACGGTCAGGTCGTCGGCGCTCGCGCGCTGCACGCGCTCGACCAGGTTCGACGGCACGCCGATCGTCGTGTCGCCGGCGCGCAGCATGACGACGTGCGTGACGGCGGTGGTCAGCGGCAACACCAGTTTGAAGCGGGTGCCCTGTCCCGGCGTGCTGTCGGTCTCGATGCGCCCGCCCAGCGCCGCGACGCTGGTGCGCACCACGTCCATGCCGATGCCGCGCCCGGACAGCTCGGAGACCTCGCCGGCGGTGGAGAAGCCCGGCGTGAAGATGAAGTCGGCCGCCTGGTCGCTCGTGAGCCGGGCCTGCGCGCCGACGAGCCCGAGCGCGCGCGCGCGCTCGGCGATGCGCGCCACGTCCAGCCCGCCGCCGTCGTCGCGGAAGCCCACGGCGACGTCGTTGCCTTCCTGCTTCAGGTCGATGGCGATCAGCCCGGCCGGCGGCTTGCCGGCGCGCTCGCGCACGTGGGCGCTCTCGATGCCGTGGGCCACGCAGTTGCGCAGCAGGTGCTCGAAGGCCGGCGTCATGCGCTCGAGCACGCCACGATCGATCTCGGTCGAACCGCCGTGGATGTCCAGCCGCACCTGCTTGCCGCTGTCGCGCGACGCCTGCCGCACGACGCCGTAGAGCCGCTCGGCGATGCTCTCGAACTCGACCATGCGCGTGCGCAGCAGATCACGCTGCAGCTCGCGCGTCTGGCGCGCCTGCGAGCCCAGGGCGTCCTCGCTGCCCTGCAGGCTCTTCTGCAGGGCACGCTGCACCGTGGCCACGTCGTCGACCGATTCGGCCATCATCCGCGTGAGTTCCTGCACCCGGGTGAAGCGGTCGAATTCGAGCGGATCGAAGCCCTGCTGCGAATCCTTGGCCTGGGCCAGGCGCGACTGCATCTGGCTCTCGGCCTGCAGCTCGACATCGCGCAGCTGCTGGCGCAGGCGGTCGAGGTTGCCGGTGAGTTCGCCCAGCGAGACGCGCATCTGCGCCAGTCCGGTGACCAGCCGCGAGCGCGTGACGACCACCTCGCCGGCCTGCGCGACCATGCGGTCGAGCAGTTGCGTGCGGATGCGCACGGTCTGGCTGGTGGCGGCCGCGACCGGTGGCGCGGACGTGTCCGCGACGGCTTCCGCCGGGCCATCGGCGATGGCACCACCGGCGCGCAACGGGTCGAGCGCCGACTGCAATGCGTCGAAGCGCTCGAACAGCGCCTCGATCGCCGCCGGCGCGGCCGCACCCTTTCCGCCGCCCAGGAGTTCGATCGCCGATTCCATGCGGTGCGCGCGCTCGCCCAGGCGCATCGCGCCAGCGAGCCGGGCACCGCCCTTGAGGGTGTGCAGCGTGCGCAGCGCGGAGGCGCGCGGCGCGTCCGCGCCCGGTTGCCGCGCCCATTCGCGCAAGGCGCCGCCGAGCTGGTGCAGCAGCTCGACCGCTTCTTCCTCGAACACCGGGAACAGGTCGGCGTCCACCGCGTCGGTGGTATCGAAGGGATCTTCGCCGGGCAACGGCGCGACCACCGCGCGTGCCGGCGCCGTCTGGGCGACGAGATCGTCCAGCGCCTGCCACGTGGCCGGCGCCGGCACGTCCAGGAAACCGGCGGCGAAGCGGTGCAGCAGCCGGCGCAGCTCGTCGACCCCGGCGACCACCGCCGCGTCCTGGAGCGCCGTGCCGCGCCCCTGGCGGCGCAGTTGCTGCAGCGCGCGCTCGATGTGGCGCGCCAGGTCCGACAGGTCCCGCAGACCGAGGGTGGCGGAGCTGCCGACGAGCGCATGCGCGAGGCCGATCGTCGAGGCGGCGACCGGCTGGCGGGCGTCGCCGGCCCAGGCGGCGACCTCGGCGGCCAGCGCGCCCGACCAGGCCTCGGCCTCGGCGAGGAAGACGTCGTGGAGCCGCCGGTCGATGCGCAGCGGCCCGACCATCCGGATGTCGCCATCGGCGTCGTCGCCGACCTCGCCGATCCGCGGCCGGGCCGAGGGCCGTTCCCGCGCGGCGCGGCGCGGCGCCGTCAGGACGTCCTGCGGCGTCGCGCCCGGCACCTCGCCCTTCAGGGCATCGGCGGCATGGCGGAACGGCGCCGCGCGCCATGCCTGCGCCCGCCCGTCCCGGATGGCGTCGATCCACTCGGCGAACTCGCTCAAGGCGGTGCCGATCGCGGCCAGCAGCTCGGATGTCGCCGGGCGCTGATCGGCCAGCCAGGTGTTGAGCACCTGCTCGAAGGCCGCCGCCGCCTCGCCCAGCTCCGTCAGCGCGACCATGCGCGCGCTGCCCTTGAGCGTGTGGAAGGCGCGGCGCAGCACGGTCATGCGCGCGGTGTCGG
>JAKONL010000121.1 GCA_022701965.1 Burkholderiaceae bacterium
TTCGACAAGCCGCACGGCTTCCTCGTGGCGAGCACGCCCTACGACGCGGTCTGGACGCTGCCCCAGTACGAGAAGACCTGCGTGCCCTACTTCCGCGGGGCCCTGCGCGCGCCCGTGCGCCTGATGCCCCATCTCTGGAGCTCCGAGGTGTACGACCGCGCGAGCGGCGGCAGCGCCGTGCGCTACGAGCCGGCCGAGGCTGCGTCGTCGGCTGCAGCGCCGGCGCCGCCGCACTGGCGCATCGGCATCTTCGAACCGAACGTGTGCATGGTGAAGACCAGCACCATCCCGCTGCTCGTGTGCGAGGTGGCCCACCGCGAGGCGCCCGGCGCCATCCGCCACATCCGCGCCTACAACACGCTGCACCTGAAGACGCATGCCGTGTTCGCGGGCTTCGCCGGCAGCCTGGACATCGTGCGCCACGGACTGGCCACCTTCGAGGGGCGCTTTCCCACCTACCAGACGCTCGGGCCGCAGGTCAACCTGGTCGTGGCGCACCAGTGGGAGAACGCGCAGAACTACCTCTACTACGAGGCCCTGCACGGCGGCTATCCGCTGGTCCACAACTCGGAGTTCCTGCAGGGCAACGGCTATCGCTACGAGGGCTTCGACTGCGTGGACGGCGGCGCGGCGCTGCTGCGCGCCATCTCCACCCACGACCGGCGCCTGGACGACGTCCGCCGCGATGCCGATGCCTTCCTCGCGACCCTGCATCCCGAGCACCCCGGCAACCTGGGCGCCCATGCGCGGGCCCTGCTCGGCCTCTACGCGCCCGCCTGAGGCGCCTTCGCCCGCGATGTCCGCGATGTCCTCGATGTCCTCGACCGCCCCGTCCGCCACGCTCCCGCGAGGTGTCCGCCGCCTGCGCGTGGGCGTGACGATCGGCCTGCGCGAGAGCGACGAGGTCCTGTGGAACAACGGCATCAAGCAGAACGCCGTCTTCCTCGCCAGCGCGCTCGCGAACCTCGACATCGTGCAGAGCGTGCACATCGTCAACACCACCGACGTGCCCGTGACCGACGCCCTGCGCTGGGACCGCGCGCGCTGGCCGACCTGCGCCTTCGACGACATCCGCGACGACCTCGACCTCCTCGTCGAGCTCGGCGGCCAGGTCAGCGCGGAGCGCACCGAGCACCTCAAGCGCCGCGGCACCCGGCTCGTGTCGTACTGCTGCGGCGTCGAGTACGTGAGCGCCATGCAGGCGGTGCTGTTCGGCCGCACGCTCTGGGGCCACCACCTCTTCGTCAACCAGCGCTACGACGACATCTGGATGGTGCCGCAGGTCGCCAGCACCAGCCGGCACTACTTCCAGACCCTGCGGCGCCAGATCGCCCGCGTCGTGCCGTTCGTGTGGAGCCCGGTGTTCCTGGCGCAGCGCAGCGCCGGCTTCGCGCACGGCGGCGAGTACCGGCCGCGCGAGGGCGCCCGGCGGCTGGGCGTGATCGAGCCCAACATCGACGTCGTCAAGTTCTGCCTGTATCCCGCGTTCATCGCCGAGGAGGCCTATCGCCTGCGGCCCGAGCGCATCGCGCTGCTGCAGGTGACCAATGCCGAGCATCTCGCGCGCGGGAACCCCGAGTTCATCTCGCTCATGCACCAGCTCGACATCGTGCGCGAGCACAAGGCCATCTTCCTCGGCCGACACGAGACGCCCGCCTTCCTCGCCGAGATGGCGGACATCATCGTGTCCCACCAGTGGGAAAACCCGCTCAACTACCTCTATCTCGAGGTCTGCTGGCAGGGCTATCCGCTCGTCCACAACGCCGATTTCTGCGCCGATCTGGGCTACCACTATCCCGGCCAGGACGTGCAGGCCGGCGCCCGCGCCCTGCTGCACGCGCTCGACCACCACGATGCCGACGCGCAGGCCTACCAGGCCCGTCAACGCGCGCTCATCGCGCGCCATCTCCCCGAGAACCCCGAACTCCTGAAGGCCTACGAGCAGCTGCTGCTCGAGGTCATGGCGCGCCCGCTGCGCTAGCCGGCCGCGCAGGACGATTCCTGCACCGGCGAATTTCGGTTCGTCGAATCCGGCCTTCGTACCGCTGGCAAACGGCTTGGTTGAAAAGTTCCAGGTAACAGCCCGTTACTGGAAACACTTGTTTCGGAAATCACCTCCGTCGACCTTTTCCCAAGCCCCAACGCCATGCGCCTGACCACCCCTTTATCCACCGTGCTCGTCCATGTCGCCATGACCACGGCCCTCTTCACCTTCCTTTCCGCGTCCGTCCAGGCCCAGACCACGCCGCTTCCGCGCTCCGACGCCTCCGCGATGGCGGTGCCGTCGCCGCTCGACGCCGCCGGGCTGGAAAGCCTGCCCGCCGGCCGACGCTCGCCCACGGAAGCCTCGCTCGCGGGCACGTGGCGCGGCGTCTCGCCCTATGCCGACGACACGGTCGAAAGCTTCCTGCTCACCCTGAAGGCCGACGGCAGCTACACCCTCGTCGCCCGCATGCGCAGGCCCGCCGATGCGGCCGCCGACGCCCCGGCCGTGGTCATGCCCAGCGCCGGGCGCTGGTCGGCCTCGGGCGGCCTGTTCGTCACGGTCGCCACCCAGGCGGCGGGCCAGGCACTCGACCTGCGGGACCGCAACCTGAGCGCCATCTACGCGATCCGCGCGCTCGACGGCCAGGGCTTTTCCTACCAGCACCTGGCCAGCGGCGCCTTCTATGCCGCGCGCCGCGCGAGCGCCGATGCCGTCCTGACCGGCACCGGCCGCTGAACGCCCGCTCACCCGTCCATCCCCCCCCCCTTTTCGCCCTCGCGTCCCCGGACTCCCGCCCCTCCGATCCATCATGAACAAAGCCTACCGCGTCATCTATTGCGAAGCCACCAACACCTGGACGGCCGTTTCCGAAATCACCACCTCCCGGGGCAAGAAGGCCAGGAAGAGCGTGCTCGCCTCCGCCATCACCGCCGTGACGCTGATGATGGGCGGCACCGGCCTGCTCGCCCCGCCCGACGCGCTGGCCGACACGATCGTGCGCGGTACCAGCACTGGCACGCCGCCCGGCTATACCGGCACGCTCGGCACCATCGTCGGTGACAGTGCCTCACAGAATGTGAGTGGCACGCAGGCCGTGGTGGTCGGAAACGCCGCGGGCAATGGAAACAGCGCCACCAATGTCAACAACCTGGCCTTTGGCACCGTCATCGGCTCCTTCGCCGGCAATACCAGCACCGTCGCAGCGAGCGTCAACAACACAGGCGCCACCTACGTGGGCGACGCCTCTGGTCTCTTCGCTCAACCCTCCAATGCCACGCTTCGCAATGGTCAAGGTGTTCCCAACATCAGCGGCACTTGGAACACAGCACTCGGCTTCGAAGCCTTCTCTTATGGCGGCGGTGCAGAAAACACCTATGTGGGTGTGCAGGCCGGCAGGGCCTCCACCGGCAGCAAGAACATCGGCATCGGCCCCGACGCAGGGGCATCTGTCACGACCAACGACAACATCAGTATCGGCAACGGCGCTCGGGCGGTGGCGGGTCACGGCATTGCCATCGGAACTTCTACATTGGTTAACAGTGTCGCCAGCTTGGCCATCGGCAGTGCCGGGGGCTCTGGGGCTGTTGGCGCGCGCGCAGTCGGCACCACTCCTAGTGCCGTCGATGCATGGGCGGGAACCGCTATCGGTGGAGCTTTCTCCGGTTCCACAGGAAGTGCGACTGGCGCCTTCAATCAAGCAGATTCTTCTGCGGCAATCGGTGGCGCTTATTCCGGCAGCACTGGCGCGGCAACCGGCGCCAAGGTGATCAACGGAGGATCCAGCAACATCTCGATGGGTGGCGGCACTACATTCGGCGCGGGATCTGCGACGGGTGCGTCCACATCAGGTAGCGGCAACGTTGTACTGGGCGGCGCCAGGGCGACGTCGAGCGGTGATGCTGCTGGCGCTGCCGCCAACGGTGTCACTCAAGCTATTGCCATCGGTAGCGGTACCACGTCAACAACCGCCGATGCGATAGGTGCCATCGTTTCTGCCAACAGCGCCATCGCCATCGGCGGCGC
>JAKONL010000127.1 GCA_022701965.1 Burkholderiaceae bacterium
GGGTCGTACGGCAGGCTCTTCATCAGGCTCGGGTTGGCCGAATGCGTGGTGTTGGTGGTCATGAACAGCGTGTAGCCGTCCGGCGCCGCCTTGGCCACGGCCTCGGCGGCGATGATGCCGTTGGCGCCGGCCCTGTTGTCGACGATGACCGACCCCTTCAACGCCTCGCCCAGCATCTGCGCCGTGATGCGGGCGACCGCGTCGGTGCCGCTGCCGGCGGCGAAGGGCACGACCAGGCGGATCGGCTGGCGCGGGTAGGCCTCGGCCTGCGCGTGGACCCGCGGCATGTAGCCGGCCGCCGCGACGCCGGCGGCACCTGCGGCGAGCGCGATGAAATGTCGACGGGTGGGTGTCGGGGCGGCGATCTTCTCTGGCATGCGTGTCTCCTTCGTTGTTGATTGGTCGATGCGGCGGGCTCAGGCGCGGATCACGCGCTCCGGGGATTCCTCGTAGGGCGGGCTGTAGATCACCAGAACCCGGACGGGCTCTTCGCTGACCACCGTGAAGGTGTGCATGGCGTCCGCAGGAAAGAAGCAGCAGTCGCCCGGCCCGAGCTCGCGGCGCTGGCCGCCGACTTCGGCGACCGCGCGGCCCTGCAGCATGTAGCAGACCTGCTCGATGCCCGGGTGCGCGTGCGGCAGCGCGCCCTTGCCGTGCTGGATGTGGCCGACCAGCACTTCGAGCTGCTTCGCGCCCACGGTCTCGGGGCCGATCAGCCGCTTGTTGAGCGTCCCGACGTGGTTGGCCGGGTGGTAGCCCTCGATCTCGTCCTCGCGGACGAAGTAGCGCGGCATGTCTCGGGTGGTATCGGTCATCGTGTCTCCTTGTGGCTCTTGAAAGGTTCAGTTCTTCCGCTCGATCGAGAGGCAGGCGGCGCGCAGCATGGCGGCGACCTCTTCGGCGCGCGCTTCCAGCCGGTAGCGCGGGCCGGCCACCGAAATGGCATAGGACTCGCCATTGATGCGCAGCGGCCATGCGAATCCGGCCAGATCGGAAACGCTCTCGCCCAGGTTCGCGAACCAGCCGCGCGCAAGCGAACGATCGATCTCCCGTTCGATGGCATCGGGTTCGGTGAGCGTGGTGTCGGTCAGCCGTTCCAGCCTGCCCGCTGCGAGCAGCGCATGGCGCGCTTCCGGCTTGAGCACCGAGAGCAGGGCTCGGCCCAGCGAATTGGCGTAGGCCTCGCGCGTCTCGCCGGCTTGCGCGACGTAGCGGATGGCCTGGGGCGCATCGACCACGTCGAGGTAGACCACGCGACCCGGCGGCTGCAGCTTGCCCAGGACGACCGTCTCGCCCGCCGCATTGCGCAACTCCGTCAGCGTCGGCTTGACGCGGTCGAGCACCGGATCGTGCGCTGCGATCACGCGGGCCATCGCCAGCAGGCGGTTGGTCGGATAGAAGCCCTGGCGCCTGCCCGTCTCGTAGAGGTAGCCGCGCTGCTCCAGCGTGCGCAGCAGTCCCAGGCAGGTCGAAACCGGCATCTCGAGGAGCCGTGCCATCTCGCTCAAGGCGAGCGGTTGCTTCTCCTTGGCGAAGAGTTCGATCAACTCGACGACCCGCAAGGCCATTTTCACAGTCATGAATTTATTTTCATGCAGTTGAAATTTTTTGCAAGCCGGACTTGCCCTGAGGCATTCCGCGGCCGCCGTACGTGCGGACCCGGCAAGGCCCGGCGACCTGCCTGATCGGAATCTGGTCGACAACCGGAGCGCCAAGTAAAATCGCCGCTCTTTCGGCGATGGACCGGGGTGACCGCCGCACTGGCGGCCTGTCCGGTCCCGGGTTCGCCGGCCCTTGCTGACAGCGGTTGCCGCTGCCGCTCCTCCGATGAGGTGGCTGGCGCTGCAAACGTCACTGACACATTCGGGCCGCCCCGGCGCCTTGCATCCACACCGTCCGCAGATGTCGGGGTCGCACGCCTAGCGCGTTGGGCACCCCGTGCACGCCTTCAGGGCAGGTCGCGGCGGTCCTTCGAGGAATAGCGTTTTGCAGCTCATCTTTTCGGCCGGATTGATCCTGGCCATCGTTCTATGGGGCATCGTCGCCCCGGCCCACCTGGGCGCCGTGTTCGACGGCGCGCTGGCCATGATCACGCGCAACTTCGGCTGGGCCTATCTCTGGATGGTGCTGGGCCTGGTGGTCATGGCCGTGGTGCTGGCCTGTGGCCGCTACGGCAATCTCAAGCTGGGCGCAGAGGACGAGGAGTCGGAGTTTTCGGTCGGCACTTGGTTCTCGATGCTGTTCGCGGCCGGCATGGGCATCGGCCTGGTGTTCTGGGGTGTGGCCGAGCCCATCTCGCACTACGGCACCCCGCCCCCCGGCATCCTGCCGAACACGCCCGAGGCGGCCAACGCGGCCATGCGCTACAGCTTCTTCCACTGGGGCATGCACCCCTGGGCGGTCTACAGCGTGGTGGCGCTGGCGATCGCATTTTTCCAGTTCCGCCGGGGCGGCTCGGCGCTGGTGAGCACGTCGGTGCTGTCGCTGCCATGGGCGCCGCTGCGCCACATCGGGCCGCTGGTCAACGTGCTGGCCGTGATCGCCACGGCCTTCGGCGTCGCCGCATCGCTGGGCATGGGCGCGCTGCAGATCAACAGCGGCCTGAAAGCCGTGCTGGGTGTGCCGGTCAGCCAGACCTCGCAGCTCGCGATCATCGGCGTGACGACACTGCTGTTCATCACCTCGGCCGTCAGCGGCGTGACCAAGGGCATCAAGTGGCTGTCGATCTTCAATCTGATCCTCGCCGCGCTGCTTGCACTGGCCGTGTTCGTCCTGGGACCCACGGTCGTCATCATCGACACGCTGACCTCCACGTTGGGCAGCTACGTCAGCGAGTTCGTGCGGATGAGTCTGCGCATGACGCCGTTCCGCGACAGCCAATGGGTCGGCGGCTGGACGATCTTCTATTGGGCCTGGTGGGTGAGCTGGTCGCCCTCCGTGGGCCTGTTCATCGCGCGCGTGTCGCGCGGGCGCACGGTGCGGGAGTTCGTCCTGGGGACCGTGGCCGCGCCGACCATCGCCGCCTTCGTGTGGTTCTCGGTCTTCGGCGGCACGGCGCTGCACATGGAAATCATGCAGCACGTGCCCATCGCCGACGCCGTCAAGACCGACGTGTCGACCGCTTTGTTCGCCGTGTTCGACCGGTTGCCGCTGGGCACGCTGATGTCTGGCATCGCCACCGTGCTGGTCGTCGTGTTCTTCGTGACCTCGGGCGACTCCGCCGTGCTGGTGCTGGGCATGATGAGCACCGGCGGCAACGAGAACCCCAGCGCGCGCGTGAAGATCGCCTGGGGCCTGCTGATCTCGGGCATCGCCACCAGCCTGCTGCTGGCCGGCGGGCTCAAGTCGGTGCAGACCGCGACCATCGTCTTCGCGTTGCCCTTCATCGGCGTGATCGTGCTGATGGCCATCGCCCTGTGGCGCGGCCTGCGCGAAGACCACGAGGAAGAACGGCGCCGCGAGCGCGCGCTGCGACGGCGCCTGCGCGAGTTCGTCGACCACACGCCCCCGCCTGACCGGGGAACGCCGTGACGTTTGAACTGCTGGGCGCCTTCGGCAAGAGCTTCCTCTTCGTCATTGCCGCGCTGCTTCCGATCCTGAACCCGGCCGCCACGGCGCCCATCTTCCTGGGCCTGACCGAGGGTGCATCCCCGGCCACGCGCGCGCTGCTGGCGCGCCGCATCGCACGCAACATGTTCTGGCTGCTGCTGGGCGCGATGCTGGTCGGATCCTACGTGCTGAAGTTTTTCGGCATCTCGCTACCCATCGTGCGCGTGGGCGGCGGCATGATCGTGGCGGCCACGGCGTGGCGATTGCTCACCGCCACGCAGGCCACGGTGGACAGCCGCACCGAACTGGCCGAGAGCTTCACGCCCGACATGGCGCGACGCCAGGCCTTCTACCCGCTCACCTTCCCGGTGAGTTGCGGGCCCGGCTCGATCGCAGCAGCCATCACAGTGGGTGTGTCGCTGGCCGACGCGCGCCTGTCGCTGTCGCTGGCGCGCATGGGCGGCGGCGTGCTGGCGCTGCTGTCCGTCGGCGTGCTGCTGTATCTGGCCTTCCGCTACTCACAGCAACTGCTCAGGCCGCTCGGCGAGGCGGGATCGGTGATCTTCCTGCGGCTGTCGGCCTTCATCCTGCTGTGCCTGGGTGTGCAGATCGTCTGGGACGGCGTGTACGAACTGGGCGTGGGGATGCTGCGCGACGGAATGCTGCCGCTGAAGTCCTGAGCAAAAAAGAGCTTTGGCGCCTGCTGGTTGTGCGGGGGCAGCGATCAAGTTGATCACAAGCATCGGACCTCGGCCGCCAGGCAAATTCAGGCCGTAGGTTGACCGCCCGTCGTGTCGTACCGCACGTCGATCAGTTCCGAAGCGATGCGGATTCAATCCGACTGCCAAGCGCACGGCCGCAGCGAGTTCGACCAACTGATCGGCGTGCCGAGTTGCAAGGGGCGCCAACTTTCGACGCCCTGACGCCGACAGATGCACCTCGACCTGTCGTCGATCCGACGTGCTGGTCTCGCGCCTGCAGGCGCTCTGCAAGCTCGCCGATGGTCGCCCACTGCCGTCCCGGAAATCCCTTCTTGCGTCACATCGTCACGATCGCCCCGGGCGAAACGGTGTGGGTCCGCCCGTTTCCCGACGAGCGCCGTCGACAGGACGCAGGGCCCAAATCACCATCATCAGGGCATCATCGTCACGGCCAAGCATGCAGGTCGCAGCCTTCTCCAAATATCGACGGATCGGACAGCGCTCCGATCCGCGACTCAACCCATCACTACCTCTCATGCGCCAACTCGTCGATCACTTCATGCACGCCGTCGTCGTCATCGCCAGATCGTCAGCGCGCCCTGTAGCGATGTCAGCCTGCGGCTGGTTGCTGGCTTTCGCATCCGCAGGTGCCCATGCGACCGAGTCCATCGACGAGCCGCTGTTGCGCCTTGAGCGGGTGCAGCATTTCTACGCGCAGATGGCCAGCGCGGCGCAACTCGACCGTCCTTTCCTGGAGGTTGATGAAGACCGTCCGCGCGCTGCCGTGCGGGCCCGTGGCATCGAGATGGCCAGGGACATCTATTCCGTCGAGCGCGCCATGGCCGACATCCGGTCGAAGATGCGGGCCGTCGGTGGCGCAAGTCCCGCAGCGAACACGTTGCCAGAGATCGCAACCCGAATCGACGACATCGACTCCTCCATCGAGCGGAAATCCTTCGAAGAA
>JAKONL010000136.1 GCA_022701965.1 Burkholderiaceae bacterium
TTGAGCAGCCGGCGCACGTCCTCGACCGTTCGCACGCCGCCGCCGACCGTCAGCGGGATGAAGACCTGCGAAGCGACGGCCTCGATGATCGGCAGGATCAGGTCGCGGCCGTCGCTGGTGGCGGTGATGTCGAGGAAGGTCAGTTCGTCGGCGCCCTGCGCGTTGTAGCGCGCGGCGATCTCGACCGGGTCGCCGGCATCGCGCAGTTCCAGGAAGTTGACGCCCTTGACGACGCGGCCACCGGTCACGTCGAGGCAGGGAATGATGCGTTTGGCGAGCATGTGAAGTTTCGGAGGATCGGAAATCGAGGATCGGGCATTCAGCGCACGGTGAGCTGCTGCCAGCCCTGCCACGACTCGCCAGGAGCGAGCGGCACCGGCGCATCGACGGCGGCGGCCTCGACGCAGAGCATGTGCCGATACCCCTCGTCGGGCAGGTCGGCGAGCCTGGCGGACAGCACGTCGCCGGGGTTCCAGACGACGGTCTCGGTGCAGCTGGCGGATTGCGCGATCTCCAGCGTGCCCGAGGGCTGCACCAGCCGCAGCGACGTGGCCGGGGCCGCGTAGACGCTGTCGAACTCGGCGTCGAAGGTCAGGGCATCGGCGCCCTCCTCCAGGTGGCGGTCGCGCACCGCGTCCCAGCGCTTCGCGCCTTGCAGACCTTCGAGCCGCACCCGGGCGATGTCGTCGACCCGCAGATAGCTGTGCAAGGCGCCGGTGAACGTCCAGGGCGTGTCGCCGGTGTTGCGGACGTCGAGCGCGATGCGCAGACTGTCCTCACCCAATGTGGCTTCCAGCCGCAGCCCGAAGCCGTGCGGCCAGAGCGCGCGCGTGGTCGCGTCGTCGTCCAGCCGCAGCGCGATGCGCGAGGGCGCGGCCGGATCGGCATCCTCGGGCCGCCAGGCCACGTTGCGCGCGAAACCGTGCTTGGCCAGCGGGCCGCGCTGATTGAACTGCGGCCAGCAGATCGGCACGCCGCCGCGGATCGCGGCACGGCCGTCGAAGACGGAATCCGGGCTCAGGTAGAGCCGCTCGGCGCCGTCCGGCGTGCGCCAGGACAGCACGTGACCGCCATGCAGCGCCACGGTGCAGCTCGCCCCGTCGGGTGCGGTCAGGCGGAAAGCGGGCTGGCCGCGGAAGTCGATCGGGGAGACGGAGGGAACAGGCATGCCGGGATTCTAGGGACGGCGCGACCGGCGCGAAGGCTGGAGGGCCGCACCGCACTCAACGCGCCGGCCACTGCCAGAGGGGCAGGTCGTGCGGATCGACGTTCGCCAGGTGCGTCTCGCCGAGCCGCTTCTCCAGCACCACGTACTGCAACGACAGATCGCCCGGCGCCTCCTCGATGGCCGCGATCAGGCGCACCGCGTGCGACACCACGATCACCTGCGACCCCCGCGCCGCCTGCACGATCAGCCGGCCGAGCGCGGGCAGCAGGTCGGGGTGCAGGCTGGTCTCGGGCTCGTTGAGCACCAGCAGTTCGGGTGGCCGGGGCGTCAGCAATGCGGCGATCCACAGCAGGTAGCGCAGCGTGCCGTCGGACAGTTCGGCCGCCGTCAGCGCTCGCAGCAGGCCGTGCTGGTGCATGCGCAGTTCGAAGCGGTGGTCGTCGCCGACCTGCACCTCGATGCGCGCGCCGGGAAAGGCATCGTCGACGGCCCGGTCGAGCGCCTCGGTGTCGCCGATCTCGCGGATGGTCTGCAATGCCGCCGCGACATCGGCGCCGTCGTTGGCCATCACCGGTGTGCGGGTGCCGAGCTGGGGCGCGCGGGCCGGCGCCTCGGCGTCGGAGCGGAAGTGGTCGTAGAAGCGCCAGGAGCGCATCCGCTCGCGCAGGGTGAGCATCTCCGGCGCGGCGTGCGGATCGGCGTACTCGGTGAGCATGCTGGCGAAGCCGGGCACGGGCCGGTCGATCGCAGTCCAGCCACCCCCGGTGTCGTCGCGCAGGCGCAGCGCGTGGCCCTGGCGGTCGACGAGCTGCGTGGCCGGCCGCAGCACGGGACCGCTCCAGATCGCCTCGCGCTTGATCTGCGGGTCGTGCGAGAACGCCGAACTCGGCATCAGCTGCGGCAGGCCGATGTCGATGGCATAGCCGAAATCGTCGGCCGCCTCGCCGGCGAAGCCCAGGCGCAGATTGACCGGCTCGCGGCGCTTGCCGGCACCCTGCACCGGTGCCTCGCCGCGCAGCATGGCGCCGGTGAATCGCTCCGGGCCGGCCCAGAGCGTCGAGGCCAGCCCGCCCTCGCGCACCAGGGAGCGGACCACACCGCCCTGCGCGATCTCCGCGAGCAGCCGCAGCGCCCGGTAGACGCTCGACTTGCCGCTGCCGTTGGGGCCGGTGACGACCGTCAGCCGCCCGAGCGGCACGCTCAGCTGCCGCAGCGAGCGGTAGTTGGCGATCGCCAGCGTGGACAGCATGAGCGCCGCGCCCTCCCCGCCAGGCGGCCTGTTCAGGTGCCGGTCGCGAGCGCGTCGGCGCGGGCCTGGGCGGCGGCGAAGTCGAGGTCGCCGGAATAGATCGCCCGGCCGCAGATCACGCCCTCGGCGCCTTCGGACTCGACCGCGCAGAGCTGCTCGATGTCGGCCATGTTCGACAGGCCGCCCGAGGCGATCACGGGGATCGTCAGCGCCTGCGCCAGCCGCACCGTGGCGTCGATGTTGATGCCCGAGAGCATGCCGTCGCGGCCGATGTCGGTGTAGATGATCGACTCGACGCCGTAGTCCTCGAACTTCTTGCCCAGGTCGGCGACCTCGTGGCCGGTGAGCTTGCTCC